>NZ_JBVIIE010000004.1:222915-241439 GCF_055569945.1 Streptomyces sp. NPDC031340 | reverse complement strand
CCCCCCCCCCCCCCCCCCCCCCCCCCCCCCCCCCCCCCCCCCCCCCCCCCCCCCCCCCCCCCCCCCCCCCCCCCCCCCCCCCCCCCCCCCCCCACTCCGCTTCCGCGGGCCTGCCCCGGCAGGTAAGGTTAGGTTTGCCTCACCGATCAACGGGGACGGCGCCACCTGGATCCCCTCGGGAGGTGAACCGCGTGTACGTGTGCAGTTGCTTCGGCATCACCGAACAGCAGGTCAAGCAGCACGCGGAGAACGGCGCCTGCACGCCCCGCCGGCTCGCCTCGGCCTGCAAGGCGGGCACCGACTGCGGTTCGTGCGTACGGCGCATCCAGGCCCTGCTGGGACGGGGAGCCGTCCCGGGGCGCGAGACGGCCGGCGGCCAGGGCGGACCGGTCCTCACCGGCCTCGACGAGGCGGCCTGACCGGGCGCAGCGCCCTTCCCCGGCCCGCCTTCCATCCGGCTCCCGCCGGCTTCCTCCCGGCTCCCGCCGGCTGTCGCTAGCTCTCCGGCTGTTCGATCACCTGGGCGATGTAGAGCGCCTCGCCCAGCTTCTCCACCAGCTCCAGCTGGGTGTCGAGGTAGTCGATGTGGTGCTCCTCGTCCTCCAGGATCGACTCGAAGATGTTCGCCGACGTGATGTCGCCCTTCTCCCGCATCACCCGGATGCCGCGCTTGAGACGGTCGATCGCCTCGACCTCGATCTGCCGGTCGGCCTGGAACATCTCCGTGACGGTCTGGCCCACCCGGACGTGGAACAGCCGCTGGTAGTTGGGCAGCCCCTCCAGCAGCAGGATCCGGTCGGTGAGCACCTCGGCGTGCTTCATCTCGTCGAACGACTCGTGCCGGGTGTACTTCGCGAGCTTGGTCCAGCCGAAGTTCTCCTGCATCTTCGAGTGCAGGAAGTACTGGTTGATCGCGGTCAGCTCACCGGTGAGCTGCTCGTTGAGGAATTCGATGACCTCGGGGTCGCCCTGCATCGCGAAGGCTCCTTCCAAGCCGGGGGTCAGGCGGAATGCGCCGCATGATTGCACCGGTGGCGAAGATCGTCCAGTAAGTCTGCGCTTACCACGTAGGTGCATACTTGACGGTAGTTGCCCGAATTTGCGTGGGGCTCGTCAGGTGCAGCGTCCCCGGTCTGTCAGGATGGAGTCATGGGTCAGCCGGTGGAGCGCGAGTCGGGAGAGCGCGATTCAGGAGGAGTGGCACAGCCCGAGCTTCCGCCCGGACAGCGCCTCCAGCGTGGCTGGCCGGTCACGCACTACGGGCCGGTCCCGAAGTTCCGCCCCGAGCGCTGGGAGTTCCGGGTCTTCGGCGCCACCGCGGGCGGCGAGAAGCACTGCTGGAGCCACGAGGAGTTCACGGCGCTGCCGTACACCACCGTGGTGGCCGACCTGCACTGCGTCACCCGGTTCAGCATGCTCGGCGCCGAATGGGGCGGGATCCCGGCGCGCACCATCCTGGAGATCGCCCCTCCGGCGCCCGCCGTCACTCATGTGATGGTGTGGGCCGAGTACGGCTACAGCGCGAACCTGCGTCTGTCGGACTTCGCGTCCGAGCGGACCGTCTTCGCGACCCACAAGGACGGCGAGCTGCTGACTGCCGAGCACGGCTTCCCGCTGCGCCTGATCGTCCCCCAGCTGTACGCCTGGAAGGGCCCCAAGTGGGTGCGCGGTGTGGAGTACATGACCACCGACCGCCGGGGCTTCTGGGAGGAGCGCGGCTATCACAACATCGGCGACCCGTGGAGGGAACAGCGCTACTCCTACCAGGAGGAGCCCGGGGACGGCCCCGAACTGTGACGCGCGGCGCCGGCCGTCAGTGGTGGTGGGCGTGCACCACCGCGTGCCCCTTGCCGCGGCCGATCATCCACTTGTTGACGGGCGTCGTGACGACGAAGGCGATCACCAGGGACGCGGCGAGGGAGATCCAGAACAGCGCGTCGGCGAGTTTCGCGTCCATCGCGGTCGGCCACAGCGCGATCACGCCGTTGTCGATGAGTTCCATCACCGCGATCGACACGGTGTCCGCGGCCAGCGCCACCCGCAGGGCCGCCCGGAAGCCGAGGCCCGCGCGCAGCACCCCGCGCAGGGTGAGCGAGTAGCCGAAGAAGAAGGCCAGCACGATCGCCAGGACGGCGGTCGGGGCGTTGCCCCAGCCGAGCGCGGTGCCGATCACCATGCCGAGCACCTCGCCGATGGCGCACCCGGTCAGGCAGTGCAGCGTGGCCTGCGCGGCCATGGCCCAGCCGGCGGGGGCGTGGCCGTGTCCCTCGTGCGCGGCGTGGTCGTGTGCCGCCGACTGATGTGCCGCGTGCTGATGCGCCGCTGTCCCGTGCGCTTCGTGCGCCTGGTGCGTCTCCTGCGCCTCGTGCTCCATGAGTGGCCCCCAATGCCGGGTGACGGTTCCTGTACCGGACAGGAACCGTATACCCCCAGGGGGTATTCCCATGTGTCAGGAGTCCCGGAGTTTCTTCAGCCGCTCCACGTCCGCCGCGTGCCCCTCCTTGCCGCCGGGCGTCTCGATGACCAGCGGCACGCCCGCGGTCGCGGGGTGGGTCATCAGCGCGCGGAACGGGTCCTCGCCTATGTGACCGGCGCCGATGTTCGCGTGCCGGTCCTTGTGGGCGCCCACCACGTCCTTGGAGTCGTTGGCGTGGATCAGCTTCAGCCGGCCCTCGCCGACCGTCTCCACCAGCAGGTCCAGCGTCCGGTGCATGCCGTCCGGACCGGTCAGGTCGTGGCCCGCCGCGAAGACATGGCAGGTGTCCAGGCAGACGCCCAGCTTCGGATGGGCGTCCAGCGCCTCGAAGTACGGCGCGAAGTCCGCCGTCCGTGAGCACAGGGAGGCGCCCTGCCCCGCGGTCGACTCCAGCAGCAGGCAGGGATCGTCGTCGTGGGTCAGCTCGTCGAGCAGCGGCAGCAGGTGCTCGCGTACCTGCGCCAGGGCCACGGCCCGCTCCCGGCCGCCGGTCGCGCTGCCGGTGTGCACCACCACGCCGAGCGCGCCGATCTCCCGCCCGCGCCGCAGCGAGTGCCGCAGCGACCGCACCGAGTTCTCCACCGTCGCCTCGGTGTGCGAGCCGAAGTTGATCAGGTACGGGGCGTGCACGTACGCCGGGATCGACCCCGCCGCGCACGCCTCGCGGAACTCCTCGTCCTGCCGCGGGTTGCCGACGGGCGTGGCCCAGCCGCGCGGGTTGGCGACGAAGACCTGCACCGTCTCGGCCCCGAGGTCGCGGGCGTAGGCGAGCCCGACGGAGCTCAGGCCGCCGGCCACCGGGACGTGGCTGCCGACGGGGTTGCGGGCGGGACCGGGGCGCTGGCTGTTCACCCGTTCAGGGTGCCACGCCGCCGGTCCCGCGCCGTCACCGGATCTCGATGGTGATCGTCGACCCCTTGGGCGCCGTGTCGCCGCCCGCCACGGACTGGCCCTTGACCGTGTCGCCGAACAGGCCCAGCAGACCGCGGTCCTCCTCGACCTTGAAGCCGGCCGCCTCGAGCGCCTTCGTCGCGTCGTCGACGCTGTCGCCGACCACGTCCGGGACCGGCACCATCTCCGGGCCCTTGGACACCGTGAGCGTCACCGTGTCGCCCTCGGCGACCTGCTTGCCGCTCGCGGGTGTCTGCTCGGCGACCTTGCCCTTGTCGTACTCGGAGTTGACCTGCACGGCCGCGACCTTCACCCTCAGGCCCGCGGCCGCCAGGTCCGCCTTCGCCTTCGCCAGGTCCTCGCCGGTGACGTCCGGGACGTCGACCGGGCTGCCCTTGCTGACGGTCAGCGCGATCGCCGAACCCGCGTGCCGGCTGGTGCCCGCCCCCGGGTCCGTGGAGATCACGAAGCCCTTGGGAAGGTTGTCGCTGAACGCCCTGGTGACCATGCCCGGCTCCAGCCCCTCGGCCTTCAGCCGGGCCTTGGCCTTGTCGAGCCGGTCGCCCTGGAGGTCGGGCACCCGCACCATCCTGGGGCCGTCGGAGATGGTGAGCGACACCGAGGCGTTGTCCCGGACGCGGGCGCCGGGCGCCGGGTCCGAACTGATCACCGTGCCCCGCTTCACGGTGTCGCTGTAGGCGTGGCTGACCTTCCCGAGGTCGAGGCCGGCCTGCTGCAGCCGCTGGGTGGCCTGCGTCTGGGTCTTCGCCAGCACCGCCGGGACCCTGGTGAACTGGCCGGAGTTGACGTACCAGACGCCCGCGCCGACGCCGAGCACCAGCAGCAGGGCCGCGACGACCATGAGCGGGCCGCGCCCGAGCAGTCCCGAGCGGGGCCGCGGCGGCAGGGGCGGCGGCGACTGCAGCCGACTGGTGCGCTGCACGGGCCCGGCCGGATCCCCGCCGTCCCCGCCGGCCGGGAGCGGCCAGGCCGGGGGGCCGCCCGCGTGGGCGAGGCCGGGTGCGGGGGAGGTCAGCGGGCGCGGTATGACGCTCGTACGGTCGTCGGAGATGTCGCGGTCGTCGGGACCGAGGGCCCCCGGCGGGACGGCGTCCAGTTGGTCCGCGCTCAGCGTGTCGCGCGCCGCACGGGCCAGCGCGAGCAGCGCCACCGCGTCGTACGGCCGGACGTCGGGGGTGCGCGCGGTGGCCGACGCGACCAGCTCGTCCAGCGCGTACGGCAGCCCCGGCACGGCGGCGGACGGCGGCGGGACGTCCTCGTGGAGGTGCTTGAACAGCACGGTGGCCGTGGAGTCGCCGGCGTGCGGACGGTCACCGGTCAGCATCTCGTACAGGACGACACCGCACGCGTACACGTCGACCCGGGTGTCGGCGGTGCCGTGCTCGATCTGCTCCGGCGCGAGATAGGAGGCGGTGCCGAGGACGGTGCCGTTCGTGCTGGTGACCGTGTCCACGGACCGCACCAGGCCGAAGTCGGCGACCTTGACCCGGCCGTCGTCCGCGATCAGCACGTTCTCCGGCTTCATGTCCCGGTGCACGAACCCGGCGCGGTGCGCGGCGCCGAGCGCGGCCAGCACCGGCTCCAGGATGTCCAGCGCGGCGCGCGGCTGCAGCGCCCCGCGCTCGCGCAGCACGTCACGCAGGGTGCAGCCGGCCACGTACTCCATGGCGAGGTAGACGTACGACCCGTCGGTGCCCTGGTCGAAGACCTGCACGACGTTCGGGTGGGCGAGCCGCGCGACCGACTTCGCCTCCCGGATGAACCGCTCGACGAAGGAGAGGTCGGCGGCGAGCGTCGGGTGCATCACCTTGAGCGCGAGCACGCGGTCGAGGCGGGTGTCCAGGGCCCGGTAGACCGTGGCCATCCCGCCGACCGCGATCCGCGCGTCCACGCGGTAGCGCCCGTCGAGCACCTGCCCGACCAATGGGTCCTGAAGGGTCGTATCCACGCAGGTGAGTGTACGAGCCGCGACCGAAAGGGCCGCCAATTCGCCCGATCCGGGGACGGAATGCAGCAGACCTGTGACTGTTGTGCGACCAAGACCGGTGTCGGTGCTAGAAGCGCATTCTCACCTGACCGGTGTGGAGCAGGGGCAGCCAGAAGCGGCACTTGTGGTCGAGGGTGAAGTCGGTGGCCGTGATGGGCGCGATGTGCCGGGGCTGGAGTTCCTGCACGGAGTCGTAGCCGGGCCACGGCGGGGCGCCCGGGGTGGTGGGATCACCGGTGGCGGCGAACCGGGTCCAGTAGGCGATCATCGTGTCCGACAGCGCCCGCTGAGCTGCGGAGGCGTGCTTCCACGCCTGCCTCGGCTGCTGGAAGACGTAGGAGATCTCCGACGCGTGCCCGGCGCCGGGCACAGCCTCGTAGTAGCCGACGGGGTGGGGATCGTTGAACTCGTAGGCATGGGGTGGCGTCCGCTCGGCGAGCGCCTCGTCGGCTTCATAGGCGGGACAGGCGAAGGCGGCGTCCGTCAGGGCGGCGCCCAGCGCCCACAGCGTCCGCTGGTGGCGGTGGGCGGACAGCGGGTACTGGGCCTTCACCTGCGCGGCGACCTTGCCGCCGAAATGCTTGACGATGAGGTCCAGATAGTTCGCAGGTGACAGTTCGTTCGCGTCCTCGAGGGCGATGAAGAAATTGCCCTCGTCGTGGTTCGTGCCGTGGATGATCGGCACGTGGTTGTACTGGCCCGTGGAGAACGCGTCGAGCACGCTCGTCGGCAGGATCGTTCCGCCGAAGGCGGGGTCCCAGGTGTACGGGCCTTGCTCCTTGAAGAGGACGTGCGACGCGCGAAGGATTCGCGCTACCGGCTTGTGCCGCAGGCAGTCCGCTGCCGTGTCCGGGTCGGGGCAGCCGAGCCTGCGAGCGAGTCTGGTGCCGGTTTCCTTGGCCGTGGCCTGGTCCGGCTGGGGGGCGTTGCAGTTGCTTTGGGCGATGGCGCGGTGGAACAGTCCCGTGGCGGTCGGCGACGCGACGTGGTCGCAGGCACTGACGCCGCCGGCTGACTCGCCGAAGACGGTGACGTCGTGGGGGTTGCCTCCGAGGGCCGTGATGTTGCTTCGTACCCACCGCAGGGCGGCCTGTTGGTCCATCAGGCCGTACTCACCGGAAGCATGGTCGGGCGCTTCCCTCGACAGGGACGGCAAAGCCAGCGAGCCCAGGGCGCCGAGCCGATAGTTGATCGTCACCACGACGGCGTCGCCCTTCCTGGCCAGGGTGCCGGCGTCGTAGTCCCCGCCCGAGCCGGCGACGAAGTACCCACCGTGGATCCACACCATCACCGGCAGATTCGCCGCGTGGACGGGCTTGTAGACATTGAGGAACAGGCAGTCTTCGTTCGTGGAATAACGGGGCGTGGCTCCGGGCGTCGGAATCTCGGGACACGGCCGGCCGGGCGTCGTGGCGTGCAGGGTGCCCGGCCATGGCGCGGCGGGCTGCGGAGGCCGCCACCGCAGCGGGCCGGTCGGCGGGGCCGCGTAGCGGATGCCGAGGAACTCGGCCACTCCGTGCCGCTGTACCCCCTGGAGACGGCCCTGCGAAACCGTCACCGTCGGCGGGGCGGCCACCGCGGGAGGCGCGAGCACGAGCGCGACGAGAACAGCCGCCAGGGCCGAGAGCCCGGACCGCACCAGCCCGCCGGGGCGCACCGCCGATCGGCGACTGAGCGTGGGTGGACACCTTCCGGGGGTCGCGCCGACGCGTCTCGCGGTGAGTCTCATGACGAGGAATCTCCCTTCACATCGTGGTTGGCCCGCGGTGCTTTCCGCCGTGGACGTCCTCGCCAGAACCGCTCGTCACCGGCAGGGCTTCGCCGTGATCGACGCGCCCAGTCCGCCGTCCGGCGTTGCGGCCGGGGCCGGCGTGAGGCCAATACGACCACGCACCGCGCCGGGTGGCTCGACGGGTTGGTCCGAGCGGGGCAGTGAAGCGGTCGATCAATACCTCCGTGGCGAGACGCACCGGCGGCGGGGTCCGTAGCCGGGGCGGCGCCGGGTGCCTCGACGGGGCGCCCGGACCCGCCGGGCGCCCCGGCATCCCGTCGGACATCCGTAGCGCGCGCCCGGCATCGGCGTGGGCACCGCCTCCGACTCGGTGCCTGCGCCCTCACCCGGCAGCAGCACGGGCAGCGCCGTGAACAGGGCCAAGGCGTTGAGCAGCGGGTCCGGCAGGGATGCCGGAAGCTGTCCGGCCAGCGGCACGTAGGCACACAGCAGCGTCGCTGTCAGCCGCGCTCCGCGCAGCGCCCAGAGCGCCGTACGACCGGAATTCCGCAGTCCTTTCCTTCGCGTACCGCCGTGCTTCCCACGTCGCATGTGCATTTGCCATCCCTTCATTCCGGCCCGTCCTTCGAAAACCTCTCCCCGTCGTTCTCGGCGGGCTTTTAAGCAGGAGATCAAATGAACGGAAGGGTCGGCAGGGCTCATGAGGGGGCTCATGAATCGCCATCCATGCTCACGCCAACTGCCCACCGCTATGCTCGTGTTGGAGCGTTGGTCAGCTCAAGGAGGAGGTGGCGCGTGTGGCCGACGTGGCAGCGGGGAAGAAATCTCGGCCGCAACGAAACGTCCGGCTTGAGAACCTGATCGAAGAATCAGGCATGAGTCACAAGAGACTCGCCCACCGTCTCAACCACATCTGCCAGTCTCATGGAATCGCGTGCGAATATACGCACACATCCGTCGCCAACTGGTGCCGCCGTGGGGTAAGACCGCGCTGGCCCGTGCCCCGGCATCTGTGTGAGGTCCTCGCGGAGGGACTGGGGCGGCCGGTGGGGCTGGAGGAGATCGACATGGACCGGCCCGGCCACCTGGACCAGGACTCCGGCCTGGGCTTCCCGAGGGGCCAGCGCGACGCGATCACCGAAGCCTCGTTGTATTGGAGCACCTTGAACCGGCGGACCTTCCTCGCCAACTCGCCCTTCGTCGTCTCGGCCTTCTCGGAGCCCGTGACCCGCTGGCTGGTCAGCCCGACCGAGCCCCTCGCACCGCCTTCCGGTCGCATCGCCGTGGGACCGCTGCACATCCAGGAACTACGGGCCGCGGCCGACTCCGCGCGACTGTGGGACTCCCGCTTCGGCGGGGCGACCTGGAAGTCCCCCTCGCTCACGGCATACCTCTACGAGCGGGTCACTCCGCTGCTCGGCGGGCGCTACAACGAGCGCGACGGCCGCGAACTGTTCTCGGTGACCGCCGAGATGGCCCGCCTCGCCGGCTGGACCGCATTCGACGCAGGGGAGCACCAGATCGCGCAGCGCCACTTCATCCAGGCGCTGCGGCTCACCAAGGCCGGCAGCGACGTGCACCTCGGTTCGTACGTGCTGAGCACCATGGCGATGCAAGCGCTGATGCGCGGCTTCACCTCCCAGGCCATCGACATGGCCCAGGGCGCCTACGAACGCGTCCCCGCCGCCGATCCGCGGGTGCTGGGGTTCGCCAAGCTGATCGAGGCCCGCGCACACGCCCGGCAGCGGGACGCGCGAGCGGCGGCCACCTGCCTCACCCTGGCCGAGCGCCTCCAGGAGCGGGGTGCGGCCGAGGGGAGCGGCGAACGCAGATGGATCGAGTTCTTCTCCCGCCAGCGGATCATCACCGACGCCACGGAGATCTTCCGCGACCTGGGGCAGCCGAAATCCACCTTCGCCTGGCACGCCCTGGGCGCGATGCCGGGCGACGCCTACGCCCGCTCGCGCGGCATCCGGCTCTCCGTCCTGGCGACTGCGCACGCCCAGGCCGGGGACCTGGACCGCTCGCTGCGACTGGGCAACGAGTCCCTGCGACTGTTCACCCGGCTACAGAGCGTGCGGGGCTTGGACTATCTGAAGCTCTACACCGACTCGCTGGCCCGCTGGCGCCGCGAACCGTCGGTGGTGGACTACCTGCGCGACGTACGGGCACTGGCGGGCCGGCTGGCAACGGCGGCATGACCACCACAGCGCACCCCACCGGCGACCGGAGGCCGACCGTGCACCGTCCCGACCGTCGGCTCTCCGCTGCAGGCGGGGGCGCCCTGGGGCCCGGCTGCCCCCCGGCCGCTCCGCCCCCGGCGCGGAGCCGTGGGGGCGCCGTGAGGCCGGCCGGGGGCGATGACAGCCCTGCACCGGGCGGTCGCCACCGCCCTCACGGCCCCCGAGCGCCTGCTGGACAAGCCCTGTCTCCACGGGCTCCCGAGCGGATCGACTTCTTCACCGATCCCCGCCGCGCCGCGGACGCCGCCGAGGTCGAGCGCGACCTCGGAGACGTCCGGGGATGCCTCCTCCGGCACGAACAGACGTCCGCGACGGCATCGAACGCCTTCACCCGTTCGGTGGGCCTGCGCCTCACCGCCGTCGGCGCTGCCCACCTCAAGGCCGGTGATCCGGAACCGAGCCGGGCCCTCGGCCACCGGGCCCTGGACATGCTCCGGTACGTCGACTCCAGCCGCGCCGCGACTGTGTGAGGCGCCTGGCCACCGGCCTCACCTCGTACCGCACCCTGCGCGTGGTGGACGCCTTGCCGGCCCGTCTCCGGTGGGAGTTCGCACCGGCGGGACGCTCGGCGCCGGTCCCGTAACCTCCCCCGTATGAGCCGACCCCCGAGCCTCGTCCTTCCCCCGCGCACCCACGCTCGCCGCCTCCGGACAGACCGCGGCGTGTTCGCCGCACTGGACTGCGCCCCGCCGGACGATGTGCCGCGGGCAGGGACCGTACTGATGGTGCCGGGGTTTCTCAGCAGCAAGGAGGACTTCCTTCCGCTGCTGGCTCCGCTGAGCGCAGCAGGGTACAGAGCCGTCGCCGTCGACGGCCGTGGCCAGCACGAGAGCGGAGGCCCGGCGGACGAGGCCGCGTACGACCAGGACGAACTGGCCGCCGACGTTCTCGCGTGGACGGCGGCGCTGGACGACCCGCCCGTGCATCTGCTGGGCCACTCCATGGGCGCACTCGTCGCGCGAGCGGCGGTTCTCTCCTGCGCGTCACCCCGCCCCTGGAGTTCCCTCACGCTGATGAGTTCGGGCCCGGCCGCGGTGCAGCCGGCCCAGCGGAAGAGGGTGCAGTTGCTTGTCGACCTGCTGCCGGTCCTCGGCAAGGAGACGCTCTGGCAGGAGATGCGCAAGCAGGAGGCTCGCGATGCCGAACTCCCGCCCGAAATCACAGACTTCCTGCACCGCCGCTGGCTGAACACGGTGCCCGAGCAGCTCACGGCGACCGGCCGCCGACTCGTCACCGAACCGGACCGCGTGGCAGAACTGGCCGCTGTGCCCCTGCCGAAATTGGTGCTGTCCGGCACCGACGACTACGCCTGGCCCATCCACTGGCAGACCGATATGGCCACCCGCCTCGCCGCCCGGCACGTGATCATCCGGGGTGCCGACCACTCCCCTCAGGTGGAGCGCCCCGAGCAGACGGCCGATGCACTGATCGCTTTCTGGACCTCGGTCACCGCGGGACGCCTCACGACGGAATGCCCGTCCGGCCGGGCGGGGTGAGCGCGAGCGCGGTATCGGTTCCACGGACACAGGCCCTGCCGGCAGCGGCGGCCGATCACCGCCTGCACCGCCGGCCGCCGGTCCCTACCCGCATCTGCAACGCCCCGGCCGGGCCGGAGACCTTCGAGCCGCGAGTCTCTGCCGCCGCCGGCCGCTGAACCGCGTGGCCGTCACCGGCGGCTACCAGCTGGTGCGTCGGTGTCAGAACGCGGGCCGCTCCGGGTCCAGGTGGGCGCGGCCCTCGGTGGGGGAGGAGGGCTCGGCGAAGTGGCGGCGCGGGATGCGGCCCGCCCGGTACGCCAGGCGTCCCGCCTCCACCGCGTGCCGCATGGCCTCCGCCATCAGCCGCGGCCGGTGCGCCCGGGTCACCGCCGAGGCGAGCATCACGCCCGCGCACCCCAGCTCCATCGCCAGTGCCGCGTCCGAGGCGGTGCCGGCGCCCGCGTCCAGGATCACCGGCACCCGCGCGTGCTCGGTGATCAGCTGGAAGTTGTGCGGGTTGCGGATGCCTAGCCCGGAGCCGATCGGCGAGCCCAGCGGCATGATCGCCGCGCAGCCGGCGTCCTCCAGTTTCCGGGCGAGGACCGGGTCGTCGTTGGTGTACGGCAGCACGGTGAACCCGTCGTCGACCAGCGTCTCGGCCGCCTCCAGCAGCTCGATCGGGTCGGGCAGCAGGGTGCGCTCGTCGGCGATGACCTCCAGCTTGACCAGGTCGGTGCCGAGCGCCTCGCGCGCGAGGCGGGCGGTGAGGACGGCCTCCTGGGCGGTGAAGCAGCCCGCCGTGTTCGGCAGCACCCGGATGCCCAGCCGGGTGAGCACGGACAGCACCGAGCCGTGCACCGAGGGATCCACCCGCCGCATGGCGACCGTGGTCAGCTCCGTGCCGGACGCCACCAGGGCGCTCTCCAGCACCTCCAGGCTGGGGGCGCCGCCGGTGCCCATGATCAGGCGGGACGTGAAGGACGTGCCGCCGAGGACGAGGGGGTCGTCGGCCATGGGTTCAGCCTCCTTGGACGGCGGTGAGGACCTCGACGCGGTCCCCCTCGGCGAGGGGGGTCGACGGCCACTGCGCGCGCGGGACGACGGTTTCGTTGAGGGCGGCGGCCACCCCGGCGGACGCCGGGGTGAGCGTCCTGACCACGGTGTCCAGAGCCGTTCCGGGAGCGACCTCGCGGACCTCGCCGTTGACCGAGATGTTCATGCCGGCTGCTCCGTGCGGGCGAACCGCCCCGGGGTGAACGGGCGTGCCTCGTCGGGGAGTTCGCCGGTGGTGAGGACGTGCGCCAGGGCGTCGCCGGTGACCGGTGCGAGCAGCACGCCGTTGCGGTGGTGCCCGGTGGCCAGCAGCAGCCCGGACAGCGCGGTCGGGCCGAGAAGCGGCGCGTTGTCGGGGGAGCCGGGGCGCAGTCCGGCCCGGGTCTCGGTCAGCGGCAGCTCGGTGATGCCGGGCACCAGCTCATGGGCGTCGCGCAGCAGCTGGTACACCCCGCCCGCGGTGACCGTGGTGTTCCAGCCCAGCTCTTCGCTGGTCGCGCCGACCACCAGCTCGCCGTTCTCCCGCGGCACCAGGTAGACCTGGCTGCCGCGCACCACGGCCCGCACGGTGCGGCTGAGGAAGGGCGCGTACCGCT
Source organism: Streptomyces sp. NPDC031340 (assembly GCF_055569945.1). Classification (NCBI taxonomy): domain Bacteria; kingdom Bacillati; phylum Actinomycetota; class Actinomycetes; order Kitasatosporales; family Streptomycetaceae; genus Streptomyces; species Streptomyces sp. NPDC031340. The sequence goes on along the minus strand of NZ_JBVIIE010000004.1, from coordinate 228,962 downwards.
TCGGCACGCTCAGCCGCAGCACCTGCCCCTTGACCGGCCGCACCGGCGGCAGCACGTCGTCCGGGACGCCCGCGAGCCGTCCGCTGAGGCTGCCGGCGGCCAGCACCACCCGGTCCGCGGTCAGTGCGGTGCCGTCCGCCGCGGTGACGCCGACGGCCCGGTCCCCGGCGCGGTCGAGCCGTTCGGCCCACATCCGGTGGAAGACCACGCCCGCCCGCTCGCAGGCGGCCACCAGCGCGCGGGCCAGCCGCCGCGGGTCGATCTGGTGGTCGCCGTCGACCCGGAGGCCGCCGCGCACGCCCGGCGCGAGCATCGGCTCCAGACGCCGGCACTCGCGCCCCGACAGCCACTCCGACCCCAGGCCGGACTGCTGCTGAAGGGCGTGCAGTTCGCGCAGGTGGGCGCGGTCGTCGGCGTCCAGCGCGACGGCGAGCGTGCCGCACCGGCGGTAGCCGAGGTCGTGGCCCGTGAGGTCGGTCAGCTCGGCCGCGAAGTCCGGGTAACGGCGGGCCGAGGCGAGGTTCAGGCCGAGCAGCGTCTGCTCGCCGTGGTGCAGTTCGGTGACCGCGGCCAGCATGCCGGCCGCCACCTGGGCGGCCCCGCCGCCCGGTTCCGGGTCCACCACGGCGGTGGCGAAGCCGCGCTGCGCGGCGCGCCAGGCCGTGACCAGGCCGATGATCCCGCCCCCGATGACGAGGACGTCTGACGTACGTGACGGCATGGGCGTCCAGCCCCTCCCTTCGCCGGCATGACCCGGATCAGGTTCGTACGGTCGGAGGCCGCCAGCCTCCCTCTCAGCCCGGTGCGTCCGGGCTCCCGCGAGTGCTTGTACGGTGGCCACCCTAGCCCGCGCCCCGTCGCCCTCGTAAGGGAGCCCTGTCCCATGCCGCGCTCGCTGGACGGTCTCGTCCTCGCCCCGGTCGCCGACCAGGCCCCCGGCCAGGTGGGCACCCGGACCCGCTTCACGTACCACGAGTCCGGCGGCGAGATCTGGGCCGAGTACGCGGGCGGTGACGTCGTACGCGGCCGTCTGGTGGGTACCCGGGAGGGTGACCGGCTCGACTTCCGTTACGTGCAGCTGCGGACCGACGGCACGACGTCCTCCGGGCACTGCGCGTCGACGGTCGTGGAGCTGCCGGACGGCCGGGTGCGCCTGGAGGAGACGTGGGAGTGGGAGTCCCGGCCGGGCAGCGGCACCAGTGTTGTGGAGCAGGTCACTGACGGGATCCGCGACTGACGTGACGTCAGGTGTCTATGGTGATCAGGTGAGCGAGCAGACGCAGGAACGGCAGGCGCCCCCGCAGCGGCGAGTCGTGGTGGCCGGCGCGGGAATGGCCGGCGTGCAGACCGCGGTCGCCCTGCGCGAACAGGGCTTCGCCGGGCCGGTGACCCTCATCGGCGCCGAGCCCCACCAGCCGTACGACCGGCCGCCGTTGTCCAAGGCCGTCCTGCTCGGCAAGGCCGAGGGGTCCGCCTTCGACGTCGACTTCGAGGCGCTCGGCATCGAACTCCGGCTCGGGCGCGAGGTGCTGGGCGTCCGGGTCGGCGACCACGAACTGGACACCGCCGAGGGCCCGGTGCCGTACGACGTGCTCGTCCTCGCGACCGGCGCCGAGCCGGTGCTGCTGCCGCAGGCCGAGGGCGTGCCCGGCGTCCATCTGCTGCGCACCCTGGACGACGCCGAGCGGCTGCGGCCGGTGCTCGCCAGGCAGCACGACGTGGTGGTCGTCGGCGCGGGCTGGATCGGCGCGGAGTTCGCCACGGCGGCGCGCGAGGCGGGCTGCGCGGTGACCGTCGTTGAGGCCGCCGACCGGCCGCTCACGGGCGCGCTGCCCGCCGAGGTGGCCGCCCCGATGGCGTCCTGGTACGCCGACGCGGGCGCCGTGTTGCGCACCCACGCGCGTGTGACGCACGTCGAGCCCGGCGCGGTCGTCCTCGACGACGGCACCCGGCTGCCCGCCGGCGCCGTCGTGGTCGGCATCGGCGCGCGCCCCGCCACCGGCTGGCTCGCCGGCTCCGGCATCGCGCTCGGCGCGCACGGCGAGGTCGTCGCCGACGACGGCCTGCGCACCTCGGCGCCGGACGTCTACGCGGTCGGCGACTGCGCGTCCTTCCCCTCCCGCAGGTACGGGGAGCGCCTGCTCGTGCACCACTGGGACAACGCCCTGCAGGGCCCGCGCACCGTGGCCGCGAACATCATCGGGGAGGAGCCCGCCGTCTATGACCCGGTGCCGTACTTCTGGTCCGAGCAGTTCGGCCGGTTCGTGCAGTACGCCGGTCACCACGCGGGCGCCGACACGACCCTGTGGCGCGGCGACCCGTCCGGCCCGAGCTGGTCCGTCTGCTGGCTGCGCGAGGGCCGCCTGGCGGCGCTGCTGGCGGTGGGCCGGCCCAGGGACCTGGCGCAGGGCAGGCGGCTGATCGAGGCGGGCACGCCGATGAACCCCGACCTGCTGGCGGACCCGAGCAAGCCGTTGAAGGCCGCCACCGTGTAGCGCGGACCACCTGGTCGGACGGGCCCGGCTTCCGACTGTCGGTGCGGGATGGCAGGCTTGTTTCCGTGACCGAGATTGACGCAAAGATCGATGCTCTCGTCCCCGCCTGGCTCACCCTCCCCGACATCGCCGAAATGCTCGGCGTCGAGGTGACACGTGTGCGGCAGCTGGTCAGGGACGGCCAGCTCATCGCCGTACGCCGTGGTGAGAACCGTGCGCTGCACGTCCCCGCCGCCTTCATCGACGGGGACAAGGTCGTCAAGGGCCTGTCCGGCACCCTGACGCTCCTGCGGGACGACGGCTTCACGGACGAAGAGATGATCGAGTGGCTCTTCACCCCCGACCCGACCCTGCCCGGCACTCCCGCGCAGGCTCTGAGCGAGAATCGCGGCACGGAGGTGAAGCGCCGCGCCCAGGCGCTCGCCGTCTGACCGGGCAAGGCCGAACAGCAGCAGGCCCGACAGCGGGCTGAACACCGTCCGGCGTACGGGCCGGGGCCGCACCGGGCCCCGGCGCGGTCGGGTGCGGCCCGATGCGGCCGGACCCGGCCCGCCGGGCCCGTCCGGTACATCCGGCCCGTACGCCGCCGACCACGGGGGGACACCACCATGCCCGACACCGCCGCCACCGACGCCCGCGCGCACCTCGCCGACGCCCGCGTCTACCTCTGCACGGACGCCCGCAGGCGCCAGGGCGACCTGCCCGAGTTCCTGGACGCGGTCCTGGCCGGCGGCGTCGACGTCGTCCAGCTGCGGGAGAAGGGCATGGAGGCGGCGGAGGAGCTGCGGTGGCTGGAGGTGTTCGCCGACAAGTGCCGCGAGCACGGCAAGCTCCTCGCGGTGAACGACCGCGCCGACGTGGCCCACGCCGCCCGCGCCGCGCACCCCGCGGGCCCCTCGGTGCTCCACCTCGGCCAGGGCGACCTCCCGGTCCCCGCGGCCCGCGCGATCCTCGGGGACGACGTCCTCATCGGCCGCTCCACGCACGCGGAGGCCGAGGCGGAGGCCGCCGCCGTCCAGGAGGGCGTGGACTACTTCTGCACCGGCCCGTGCTGGCCCACCCCGACCAAGCCCGGCCGTCACGCGCCCGGCCTCGGTCTGGTGCGTCACACGGCGGCCCTCGGCACCGACCGCCCCTGGTTCGCCATCGGCGGCATCGACCTCGGCAACCTCGACGAGGTGCTCGACGCGGGCGCCCGCCGCGTGGTGGTCGTCCGGGCGATCACGCAGGCCGACGACCCGGGCGCGGCGGCGGCGGAGTTCGCCAAGCGGCTGCGGCAGCTCTAGGCCCGCGACGCGGGATGCGCCAACCGGCAGGGCTCGGGTCCCGTCCAGCGGCCCCGCGCCCCTGACGAGGGCGGATCTGTCCAAGGGGTGGACAACAAGTCGGCAAATCGGGCAAAAGGCCCAGGTTCGGTTGGGTGGCCCGCGGCCCCTGGCTAACCTGCGGGTATGGCCCTCGGCACCGCATCCACCAGGTCGGACCACGCTCGCACCGTGCGCGACATGCTCGCCACGGGCAAGACGACGTACTCCTTCGAGTTCTACGCTCCGAAGACCCCGAAGGGCGAGCGCAACCTGTGGACCGCGCTGCGCCGCGTCGAGGCGGTGGCCCCCGACTTCGTGTCCGTCACCTACGGCGCGGGCGGCTCCACCCGCGCGGGCACGGTCAAGGCGACCGAGGCGATCGCCTCCGACACCACGCTGACGCCGATCGCCCACCTCACCGCCGTCGACCACTCGGTCGCCGACCTGCGCAACATCATCGGGCAGTACGCCGACGCCGGGATCCGGAACATGCTGGCCCTGCGCGGCGACCCGCCCGGCGACCCCATGGGCGACTGGGTGCCGCACCCGCGGGGCCTCACCTACGCCGCCGAACTCGTCGAACTCATCAAGGCGTCAGGCGACTTCTGCGTGGGCGTCGCCGCCTTCCCGGCGATGCACCCGCGTTCCAGCGACTGGGACACCGACGTCCGCCACTTCGTCGACAAGTGCCGCGCGGGCGCCGACTACGCGATCACCCAGATGTTCTTCGACCCGGAGGACTACCTCAGGCTCCGTGACAAGGTCGCCGCCGCCGGCTGCGAGACCCCGATCATCCCCGAGGTCATGCCGATCGGCAGCGTCAGGACGCTGGAGCGCATCCCGTCGCTGACCAACGCCGCGTTCCCGGACGCCCTGAAAGAGCGGATCCTCACAGCGAAGGACGATCCCGCCGCTGTACGCTCCATGGGGATCGAGTTCGCCACGGAGTTCTGCGCACGACTGCTGGCCGAGGGAGTGCCCGGACTGCACTTCATCACGCTCAACAACTCCACGGCGACGCTGGAAATCTACGAGAACCTGGGCCTGCACCACCCACCGCGGGCCTAGACCGGCCGCACGGGTGTACGACACACTCGTAGCGGCGACTGGGAGAGGGGCGTACATGGGCTATACGGTCCTCTACATCGCGTTCGGCATTGTCGCGCTGTGGCTGCTCGGTGAGGTGCTGCTGCAGTACAAGGCGCGCCTGCGCTGGAGGCTGATCGCCTTCGTCGGCTTCCTCGGCGTCGTGCTCGGGGTGATGATCCCGTCCGTCGTCGTCATCGGCCTGGGCGCGGCCGCCTTCGCGGTCGGACAGACCTACGTCACGCTGTCGTTCCGCCGCGGCTTCTCCTCCGGCTGGGCGGTCAAGCGTCCCGACGCGGACGCCGACGGCGGCGGCAGCAAGCGCCGCCGGGGCCGGGCGGACCGTCAGGACCCGGCGCTGGACGGCTCCGACCCGGACGCGGCCGACGGCGGGTACGGCGGCGACGGCTCCTACGCCGGGAGCGACCCCGGCTACGGCCAGGCCGACGACTACGACCGCGACGACGTCTTCACGCCCGTCCGCCCGGTCGAGCCCGCAGCCGCCGAGACCACCGCGGTGTACGAGCCGCAGCCCCTGCCCGACGACACCGGCTCGTACGGCGTCTACGGCGAGAACGGTTCGTACGCCGCCGCCGGTCAGTCCTTCGCCGCCGCCGGCCAGACCCAGGACCAGTACGCGACGGCCGACCAGAGCTACGCCTACGACGGCTACACCGGCTACGACCAACAGCAGTACGGCTACGACGCCGGCGGCCAGCAGCAGTACGCCGCCTACTCCGACCCCTACATCGGCACCCAGACCTACGACGCCGGCTACCAGGCGGGGTACGACCAGTACGGGCAACAGGGCTACGGCCAGGACCAGTACGCCACCGGCACCTACGGCGCCGAGACCCCGCCCGGCGGCGTGTGGGTCCCGCAGCAGCGCACCGACGAGTCCTACGGCGGCGACCTCCCGCCGGAGCAGCCCTACCCCTACCAGGGCGACGGGCAGGGCCAGGGCCAGGGGCAGGGCAACGGCTACGACGAGCAGTACCGCTACTGAGGACGAGCGGTACCGCCACTGACGGCGTCCCGGGGGGGGGGGGGGGGGGGGGGGGGGGGGGGGGGGGGGGGGGGGGGGGGGGGGGGGGGGGGGGGGGGGGCGGCGGGGGGGGGGGGGGGGGGGGGGGGGGGACAGCAGGATAAGAGGGAGAGA
>NZ_JBVIIE010000004.1:0-222905 GCF_055569945.1 Streptomyces sp. NPDC031340 | reverse complement strand
AAATCAACCAAGAAAACCACCCCCGAGGCCACGACCACCCCCCCCCCCCCCCCCCCCCCCCCCCCCCCCCCCCCCCCCCCCCCCCCCCCCCCCCGCCGCCGTTCACTGCGAGCCGCGGAACTCCGGTCCCTCCACGATCAGTCCGGCCACCAGTGCCCCGGACATGCCCGCGTGCGGGAGACCCCCGCCGGGGTGCGACCAGCCGCCGACCCGGTACAGCCCCGGCAGCCGGGTGGTGTTGGCCGGGTGCAGGAAGCGGCCCTCACCGGCGGCGAGCGCCGGAGCGGACACCGCTCCGCGGGGGGTGCCGGTGGCCTCCTCGCCGTCGAGCGGAGTACGCGCCGCACGCCAGAGCAGGCGCTCGCGCAGCCCCGGAATCGCCGCCTCGGCCGCGTCGAGCACCAGGTCAGCGACGCGCTCGCGGATCTCGGGGCGGCTCCAGTCGGCCCGCGCCGGCACCATCGCCGACACGACCGCCGACTCGTGGTCCGCGTCGGGACGCAGGTCCGGGTCGTCCGGCCGCAGCACCGTCACCGTGGGCCGCACCAACTCATCGGGCCGCACGGGCTCGTCGGGCCGCGCGTGCAGCCGGTCCAGTTCCGCCTCCCGGTCGGGGGCGTGCACGACCGTGCGGTGCGCCGCGCCGGCCTCGCGCGGCCCGCGCAGGGCCAGCAGCACCGTGAACCGTCCGGCGTGCGGCGTCGCGCGGTCCGGCGACACGTCGCCCGCGGCGTCCAGTTGATGCCCGGTCAGCGCGTGCAGCCGGGCGGGGTGCACACCGGCGACCACGAAGTCCGCCTCCACGACCGCCCCGTCGGTGAGTTCCACGCCCGCCGCCCGGCCGTCCTTCTCCACGATTCCGGTGACCTCGGCGCCGAAGACGAACTCGACCCTCCGGGCCGTGCAGCGCTCGTACACCGCGCGCGCCAGCTCCCGCAGGCCGCCGCGCACGTACCAGGTGCCGAAGGCGTGTTCCAGGTACGGCAGCACGGCGGCGCTCGCCGGGGTGACGCGCGGGTCGAGCCCGAAGGCGAGGGCGTGGCTCTCCAGCAGCGCGGCCAGCCGCGGATCGCGCAGCTCCCAGGCGCCGACCTCGGCGAGCGTGCCGGCCCGGCGGGTGCGCAGCAGCCGCTTGTGCGGGACGGCCGGATACGGCTCCCGCCCGGCCAGCACCGCCCAGTTCGGCCACAGCGGTTCCTCCAGCAGCGGCCGGCGCGTGCGGTCCCAGGCCTCGCGGGCGCGCACCAGGAAGTCGCCCCAGCGTGCGCCCGCGCCCGCGCCGAGCGCATCGTCCAGGGCGGCGACCACGCCCGCGCGTGAGGCGTTCGGCAGCGCGACCTCGGTGCCGTCGGCGAAGACGTGTCGCGCGGACGGGTCGACCTGGACCAGTTCGACGCACGCCTCCAGCGGCTCCTTGCCCGTCTTGACGAACAGGTCGCGCCAGACCGCGGGCAGCGGCAGCAGTCCGGGACCGGTGTCGAAGACGAAGCCGTCCCGCTCGAAGCGGCCGACCTCTCCGCCGTAGGTCCGCGCACGCTCGTACACCGTCACCCGGTGGCCCGCGACGGCCAGCCGGGCGGCGGCCGCCATCGCGCCCATCCCGGCGCCGATCACCGCAATCCGTCCCATGCCCGCGACTTTATCGACCGCCGCCGGCGCCCCGGCCGCCGAGGTCGGCGCGGTGACCGGCCCGCCGGGCCCGGTCGTGGGGTGTGCGCGCAGCTGAGTACCCGTACCTAGAAGGGGAGATGAGTACGCGCGCGGATGGGGCCGGGGCCGCCGGGACGAGAGAGTGGGGGCACGGAGACGGGCACGGCCGCGGCACCGGCGACACGGGGCGCCGGAACGCGGTGGCCCGCGATCCGCTCCTTCCGCCGGCCGGTGTCGGCGGAAGCGAGGCACGGGGGACCCGGGGGAACGACCACAACGGGGGTCCGACGGGGGAGCACGGGGGAGCACGGGAAGGCGCCGGTCCGAGGCGGCCCGCGGGGGACGCGGCCACAGCGGACCGGCGCCTTCCCGCTTCACGTCCGGCGGGTCATGTCCTGTCGGTCATGTCCGGCGGGTCACGTCCTGTGGCCGCTCACCCGGCCCTGCAGCAGCCTGGACAGCGACGCGTGGACGTCGTCCAGGGAGCGCTCCGGCTGGAACGACTGCCAGTCCAGCGCGGCCACCAGGACCATCCCGACCAGCGCGGCCGCGGTCAGCGGGACGTCGATCTCGTCGCTGAACTCGCCGCCCGCCACACCCTCGCGCAGCACGTCCTCGATGACGGCGACCACCTGCCGGCGCACCACCATGAGGGTGGACTGCCAGGCACGGTTGGTGCGCCACAGCTCGGCCACGTACAGCTGGGTGAAGGACGGGTAGCGGGCGATGAAGGCGAGCCCGGCGCGGATCATCGCGTCCAGGGCGTCGACCCTGCTGCCGCCGTCGCGAACCGTCCGCTCGGCCGCTTCCTTCAGGGACGCGGTCAGCAGCCCCACACCGTGCCGCAGCAGCTCCTCGAACAGGACCGACTTGCTCGCGAAGTTGTAGTAGACCGTGCCCTTCGCGACCCCGGCACGCTCGGCGATCTCGTCCACCGTGGTGGCGGAGAAGCCCTGCTCGGCTATGAGCGTGACGGCCGCCTCGTAGAGCTTCTGGCGGGTGGCCTCGCGGCGCGTGCTGCCGCCCGTCGTGGCGCTGCTGCTTTCCATGGTCCCGATTCTCACAGGAACCGGGCCCGCGGCACTCCTCTTGCGGATCACAGGCTCAGCTCCGGGTGCAGCCGGGCGGGCGTCCACACCTGCCGGCGGCGTGCCGCCAGCGCGGTGAGGGCGAGGGAGCCCGCGGTGAACGCGACCAGCACGGCGCACGCCGTCCACACCGGCCCCAGGCCGCCGCCGGTGACGAGCCTCCTCAGTGCCTCGACGATGTAGCTCATCGGCAGGAAGGGGTGGACGGCGTTGAAGAAGCCGGGACTGGTCTGTACGGGGTAGGTGCCGCCCGCGGAGGTCAGCTGCAGCATCAGCAGGGCGAGCACCAGGATGCGGCCCGCCGCGTCGAAGCGCGCGTTCAGCCACTGCACGATCGCCGCGAAGCACGCCGTCACCAGGAACAGGAAGCCCACCGTGCCGGCCGCCCGCGCCAGCTGCAGGCCGATCGCCCAGTGCAGCACCGACATCAGGGCCGCGGTCTGCAGCACCCCGATCGCCACCACCGGCAGCCAGCCCGCGAACGCGATCCGCCACGCCGAGGAGCCCGCGGCGAGCGCCCGCCGGTTCATCGGCGGGATCAGCATGTACGCCACCATCGAGCCCACCCACAGCGACAGCGGGATGAAGTACGGGGCGAAGCCGGTGCCGTAGTTGGGCGCCTTGTGCAGGTCCCTGGAGGCCAGTTGCACGGGGTCGGCCATGACCTCGGTGCGCCGGTCGCGGTCCTTCTTGTCGTAGTCCGGGATCTTCGCGGCGCCGTCGTGCAGGCCGCCGGCCAGCTCGCCGGAGCCGTCGGCGAGCTTGTACAGGCCGCCGTTCAGGTCCTCGGCGCCCGACTTCAGCTTGCCGACGCCCTTGTCGAGGGCCGCCGCGCCGCTGTCGGCCGTGCCGAGCCCCTTGTGCAGCTTCTTCGCGCCCGCGGCGACCTGTCCGGCGCCCTCGTTCAGCTCGTCGATCTTCTTGACCGCGTCGTCGAGGTCCTCGGAGAGGTGCGGGGCGCGGTCGGCGAGTGCCTGGGCCTGCTCCTGGAGGACGGCCAGGCGGGCGTCGAGCTTCTTCAGGTCGCCGTCCTGGTCGCCGACCAGCGTGTTCACGTCGTCGGCGACCGTCGCCACGTCCGCGGCCGCGTCCTTGGCCTTCTTCAGGTCGGCGCAGGCGGCGTCCGGCGGTACGGCGTCCTCGCAGCGCGCGGTGTAGACGCGGTCCAGGGTGCGGGAGGCCGTGCGGGCGCCCTCGGCGGCGGCCGGCGCCGTCTTCACCAGGGTGGAGAGGTGCTCGCGGACGATCTTCGCGGAGTCGGCGACGAGCTGGGCGGTGTCCCCGATGGTCTTCTCGTTGTCCTTCAGGAAGGGCCCGAGCTTCGCGTCGACCGCGTCGGCCTTGTCCGCGAGCGTCTGCGTGCCGTCCGCGACCTGGCGGGAGCCGTCCTGGAGGTCGCCCGCGCCCTTGTCGAGCTTCTTCAGGCCCTTCGCCAGCCTGCCGCTGCCGCCCTTGGCGTCCTTCAGCCCGTCGGCCAGGGCCTTGGCACCCTTCTCCGCCTTGTCGGCGCCGCTCTTGAGCTTGTCGGCCCCGTTCGCGGCCTTCACGGTCGCGCCGTGGATGTCGGAGAACGAGATGAAGATCCGGTCCAGGTACGACCGCGAGGTCCTGGTGGACGCGGCCCGGCGGACCTCGCTGAAGACCGTCCGCGAGATCTGTCCGACGATGTAGTTGTTCGCGTCGTTCGTCCGTACCTGCAGCGCGCCCGTCTCGGGGGAGTCGCCGGCGCTGGAGGCGACGCGCCGGCTGAAGTCGGCCGGCATGGTCAGCGACAGGTAGTACGTGCCGTCCTCCACGCCCGCGCGTGCCTCGTCCGCGCTCACCTCGTGCCAGTCGAACGTCCGGCTCTCGCGCAGGCCCTCGGCGATGTCGTCGCCGGCCGTGATCCGCCTGCCGTCGGCGGTGGCGCCCCGGTCCTCGTCGACGAGCGCCACGGGGATGCGGTCCAGCCGTCCGTAGGGGTCCCAGAACGACCACAGGTACAGGGCGCCGTACAGCAGGGGCAGCACCAGCAGCGCCACCAGGGCGGCCCGCGGCAGCCTGCCGCGGCCGAAGCGGCGCAGCTCAAGCGCGGCCAGTCGCGGCGAGCGCATCGGCCTCCTCCTTCCCGCGGGCGGCGGGGGATTCCCCGGTGGCCACCGTGACCGTGCCCCCCGGGGCCCCCGGGGTGGCGGGGTCCGCCGGGGCCTCGCTGCACACTGCCACCACCGTGGTGCCGGCCTCGGCGATCGACCTCAGCAGCGCCCACACCCGAGCCCGCTCGGCGTCCGAGAGCTTCAGGTCGGTGTCGTCGACGCCGAGCAGGCCCGGCCGGCCGATCAGCGCGAGGGCGACGGACAGCCGCAGCGCCTCCAGGCGCTCCAGGTCCCGTACGGCGGTGCGCGTGCCCTTGGGCAGGGTCCCGGGGTCGAGACCGGCCGCCTCCAGGGCGGCGTCGATCCGCAGTCTGGCCCGCAGTGCCCGTTCGCCGCGCGGCTGCAGCAGCCCGCGCAGCGAGTCGCCGAACCGCCGCTGCAGCAGCGCCCTTTCCCCGAGGTGCTCGCCGACGGTCAGCGCCGGGTCGAGGTCGGTGACCCCGGCGACGTGGGCGAGCCCGCTGACCTGCCGCACGGCCGCCATCTGCTTCGGCAGCCGCCACTCGCCCACCAGGGCCGACCCCTCCGTGGGCTTCATCCGGCCGGCGAGCGTGAGCAGCAGGCACGTGCGGCCGGAGCCGGACGGTCCCTCGACCGCGATCAGCGCGCCGGGCTCCGCCTCGAACGTGACGTCGCGGAAGGCCCAGCCGCGCGGCCCCCTGACCCCCAGCCCGCGGGCCGTGACTCCGATTCCGGGCACGGTCTTCCCCCTCCCCCATATTTGAACTGACTGGTCAGTACAAAAACTAGCCCGAACTTCAGATCGATGCAAAAGCCCAGGTCGCAACGGATTGTCAGTGGCATACCGCACGATGGGCACATACGGCATCCCGTAGCAGGGCATGCCGTCCACAGACGACAGGAGGTTCGTCATGGCCAGCTACCACGCAGCCGCCGCCCGCCGGCGCCGCGCCACCGGCCCTGCCCCCTCACTGACCGGACCGGCGAGCGACGTTCACCCCGTGCTGCGCCGGGCCACCGCCCCGCCCGCGGCCCTGGACCTGCTCGCCCAGGCCCGCGCCGGACTCGACGAGGCCGCCGTCCTGGAGACGCCGAACGAGCGCTATGCGACGGCGCATCTCGCCGCCCTGCGCACCGCCGCCGCGGTGCTCGCCGCGCGGGGACGCCCGGAGACCAGCGCCCGGCGCCGGGCCCGCATCCGGAGCGCCTGGGAAGTGCTCCCCGAGATCGCGCCCGAACTCGCCGAGTGGAGCGCGCTGTTCGCCTCCGGCGCCCGGCGCCGCGCGCTGGCCGAGGCCGGCATCCAGGGCGCGGCCAGCCGCCGGGACGCCGACGACCTGATACGCGACGTGGCGATGTTCCTGCGCCTCGTCGAGCGCATGCTCGTGCTGCAGCCGGTCCTGCCGCAGCCGCGCCAGGACACCGACCGGCCGGACAGCGGCCCCGACGACCCCCGCCACATGCCGGACGCGGGGTGAGCGGCGTGCGTCCGCGGCGTGTGCCCCGACGGGCGGGCGCCCCGGTGGGCGGCGTGTGCCCGGTGGGGGCGCGCTCCGGTGAGCGGCGCGGCCGGGCACGCCACCGTGGGTGACCAGGGACGGCGGACAGGCAATAGGGTGGAAGACGCCTGACGCCTTACCGTCCCGCCACCCCGGGCCGGGAAGGCAGCCCGTTCGCTCCGCCCCGCACAGGCGGTGCCGCGCCGAGGAGTCAACTGCCGTGTCGGACCCGATGCGCCCGCCCGTCTCCCACCAGCACGCCCATACCGCGTCGCTGCGCTCCGACTCCCCTCGGCCGCGCGCCTCGCTGCGCACCGCCGTGGTCTGGGAGGTCCTCCGGGACGCCCTGGACCGCCTGGTCAAGACCACGGGACGGCAGACGCTGGACGTCCTCGACACCGGAGGCGGCAGCGGCAGGTTCGCGGTGCCCGTCGCCCTCCTGGGCCACCAGGTCACCGTCGTGGACCCCAGCCCGAACGCCCTGTTCGCGCTGGAGCGCCGGGCCGCCGAAGCCGGCGTCGCCGACCGCGTCCGGGGCGTCCAGGGCGACGCCCACGGCCTGTTCGACGTGGTCGAGCGGGGCGGCTACGACGTGGTGCTGTGCCACGGCGTCCTGGAGTACGTCGACGACCCCGCCGAGGGCCTGCGCAACGCGGTCGCCGCCCTGCGTTCCGAAGGCGTCCTGAGCCTCCTCGCCGCCGGCCTCGGCGGCGCCGTCCTCGCCCGCGCCCTCGCGGGCCACTTCAAGGAGGCCAAGCAGGCACTGGAGGACCCGGCGGGCCGCTGGGGCGAAGGCGACCCGATGCCGCGCCGCTTCACCGCCGGACAGCTCACGGAACTGGTCGAGGGCGCGGGCCTGCGGGTGGGCGCGGTGCACGGCGTGCGGGTCTTCGCCGACCTCGTGCCCGGGGTGCTCGTGGACACCGAGCCTGGCGCCCTGGAGGCCCTGCTGAAGCTGGAGGAGGCGGCGGCCGAACTGCCCGCCTTCCACTCCGTGGCCACGCAACTGCATGTGCTGGGTGAGACGCGGGGGACCGGCGAGGCCTGAGCGCCTGCGGTGCCGCGCCGCTGATCAGGGACTTGTGTGCGGATGGAGTACGCCACAGGTCGCCCGATCGGGCGGTCCGCGCCGTATGATCGGAGGGAACCACCCGGCATGACGGGTCGGCCGCTGGGGAATGGAAGTCTCAGCGAGCCCGGGACGTCCATGGCGGGTTCCGGTTGGCCAATTGGCGCAGAGGGGCGGGTTTCACGGGGGCGATTCCCTGCCTATCCTGAAGGGACCCCCGGGTCGCCCCGGCGACTGCACGATGAGGAGGACTCCGTGCCGCTCTCGGAGCACGAGCAGCGCATGCTCGAGCAGATGGAGCGAGCGCTGTACGCCGAAGATCCCAAGTTCGCGTCGGCGCTCGAGGGAAGCGGGCTGCGTACGTACACCCGGCGGCGGGTCTACCAGGCGGTCGCGGGCTTCCTCGTAGGTATCGCGCTCCTCATGGCCGGAATGGTCGCCAAGCAGGTCTGGCTCAGTGTGGTGGGGTTCCTCGTCATGCTGGGCTGTGCCGTGCTCGCCGTGACCGGCTGGCGCAAGGCCCCCAAGCCCGGCGAACACCCCGCCGGCGCCCCGCACGGGCGCCGTCAGGGACGGCCGAAGCGCTCCATGATGGACCGCATAGAACAGCGCTGGCAGCGGCGCCGCGACGAGCAGGGCCACTAGCCCGCCTCCGGCCGACGCCCCCGATCACATCGCTGAGGGGGTGACCACCACAGGTGGTCACCCCCTCACGCATGCCCGGCCCGTACCTGCCGCGACGGAACCGCCCCGCACGCGGCAAGGCCGTATCCCGGCGTCGACGGGCAGGCCGACTGGCGGACACCGGCCCGGCAGCCGCCGAGGGCGGCACCGGGCCGTGCGCAGTGGGTCGGCGGCACGCCCGGGCCGGGCGGGGCGTCGGGGGTCAGCTGCTGTGCTGGCCCGAGGGGCGGCGGGGCCAGGTCGGCCGGCGTTCGACGATGCGGGCCTTCAGAGCCGTCCAGCGGTCGGTGAGTTCCCACCGGGCGCGGACGGCCGAGCGGGGCGCGATCACCGCCCGTACCCGGGTGGCACGGCCGGCCCGGGAGCGCAGCGCCGCGCGCATGCGGTGGACGGCGTCGGGAAGCCCTGGCACGGCCTGCGGGCGCGGAGCGAACAGGACCTGCTCCACGGCGCCCGCGACCCGGTGCACCGACTCCGCCGCCGCCGGGTCCAGCTGCCCGAGCCGTACGATCCGCGCGGCCGCCTTGCGCGGGGTCAGCGCGTCGTCCGGCACGATGCCGTAGTCCCAGGCCGTGTCGACGAGCTCCCGCCAGACGGCCAGGACATGGCCCGCGGCCGCCTCCGCCGCGTACCCGGCATCCGGCTCGGCCCCGCCCGACGCGGCGTGCTGGGCGGAGGCCAGCCGCACCGAGCGTCGGCGCAGCCGCCACGCCATGGGCAGCAGCGGCACCGCGAGCACCAGCAGGCCCAGCAGTGCCCAGCCGCCGATCTGGTACCAGGGCGGGCCGGCGTCGTCCGTCTGCGTCGGCCCCGTCGGCAGCGCGTTGCCGCACGCCTCCAGCTTCTTGTCCTGCGCCCCGCAGCTCGCGCTCGCCGAGGGCTCCGCCGCCGCGGACGCGCCCGCCGACTGCGAGGGCCGCGCCACGTCGGGCAGACTGTTCCCCGGCGTGTCCGTCTGCGTGTACGAGGGAGTCGAGCCCCGGTTGGGAGTCGGCTCGAAGCGGGTCCAGCCCACGCCCTCGAAGTACAGCTCGGGCCAGGCGTGGGCGTCCTTCAGCCCCACCGACACCGAGCCGTCCGCCTGCGGTGTCCCCGGCGCGAAGCCCACCGCCACCCGGGCCGGTATGCCGAGGCTGCGTGCCATCGCCGCCATCGCGAAGGAGAAGTGGACGCAGAAGCCCTGCCTGTCCTTCAGGAAGCGGGCGATCGCCTGCGGCCCGGTGCCGACCTGGACATCGGTGTCGTAGTCGAAACCGCCGGTCACGGCGAAGTAGTCCTGGAGCCTGACCGCCTGCTCGTAGTGGCTCGTCGCACCGTCGGTGACCTCGCGGGCGGTCCGGGCGACCACCGCGGGCACCGAGTCGGGCAGCTTGGTGTACTCGCGCTTCAGTTCCGCGGGCGGCTCCGGCGCGTCGGCGAGCTGCTCCGCCGTCGGCTCCACGTCCAGGCTCTTGACCAGGTAGGTCTTGCCCCGGGTGGTCTGGCCGTGGTCGCCGACCAGCGTCATGCCCACCGGTTCGTAGCGCCACCTGCCGCCGATCTCCACGCCGCTGGGCGGGTAGGGCATCGGCAGCCAGTCCTGGGCGTACCAGTCGGCCGCCGTGATACGGGTCTGGATCTGCGTGCGCCGGACGTCCGCGCCCAGGCCGGCCGGCGTCGGGAACTTGTCCGGCACACCCTCGATGCGCCGCTTGGCCGGCTTCCAGGTGCTGCCGTCGAAGTCGTCGAGCGAGACGATCCGCAGGTACAGGTTCGAGATGTCGTCGCTGTCGGTCTTCAGGGACAGCACCTGACGGTCCGAGTCCACGTTCAGGCTGTCGCGCAGCGACACCAGCGGGTTGACCGCGGAGATCGTGCCGCCGCTTCCGGTGCCGGAGCCCACCCCCGTGCCGGCGCCGTCCAGCAGACCGCCGTTCATCGCGGGCAGCGCCAGCGGCACGGCGAGGGCGATGCCCAGCGCGACCGCGCCGATGCGCCGTCCGGTGCGCACCGGCGCCACCGCGCCGCTGCCCCGGCCGGGCGTGCGCGGCGCGGTGGCGAAGACGCGGCCCCACTGCGACAGCCGGTCCCGGCCCTCGGCCAGCAGCAGCATCAGGTAGCCCGCGGCGGCGACGAGGAACCACAGCCAGTCGGCGCCGCCGTCGGACAGCCCCGCGGCGACCGAGTACAGCGCCAGCAGCGGCAGCCCGGCCGGGGCGGCGCTGCGGAACGTCACGGCGACGGTGTCCACCGCGAGGCCGATCACCAGGACGCCGCCGATCAGCATCAGCCGTATGCCGTCGGACGCCAGCGGCGCCGGTACGGCGTACCGCGCGATGTCGTCGGCGCCCTGCCGCAGCAGGGCGCCGAAGTGGCGGAAGGCATCCGGTCCCGGCACGAAGCCGGCCACGGCCTGCGTACGCGCGAAGACCAGGGTCAGCAGCATCAGCGTCACCAGCGCCTGCGCCGCGATCGTCAGCGGCCGGGCCAGCGGCACCCGCCGGGTCGCCGCGCCCACGCCGGTCTGCACCATCAGGAGCACGGCCGACTGGAGGATCCAGGTGGCCGGGTCGACCAGGGGCAGCAGGGCGCACGACGTCATCAGCGTGGCCGCCCAGGCGCACAGCGCCAGTCGTGCCCGCCCGCTCATGAACCCGCCCCCTCGGTGCTTGCCCCGCCCGCCGCCTTCGCGCCCGTCCCGCCCGCGGCGGCCAGGCCCGTGCGCTCACGGTCCGCCTGCCGCCACAGCGCGTCCAGCGAGGCGCCGCGCGGCACGCCCAGCGCCGTCCAGCCCGCCTCCCGCAGCATCCGCAGCCGCTCCCCGCTCCGGTCCGACGCCCCGGGCACGTCGGTCGCCTCCCGCACCCACGAGCCGCTGTCCAGCACGAACGCGAGAGCGCCTCCGCTGCGCCGGCGCATCTTGGCCGCCACCGTGGCCTGCTCCTCGTCGAGGTCGCCGAAGAAGGCCACCAGCAGCCCCTCGTTCCCGCCGCGCAGCACCTCGTACGCCCGCGACAGGCCCGTGCCGTCCGAGTGGTCGATCACCGCGAGGGTGTCCATCATCATCCCGGCCGCGTCGGCCGTCTCCTGGCTCGCGCCGGCGAACCCGTCGGCGCCCTCCCCGGGCACCGAGTTGCCGGTGTCGGTCAGCAGGCGCACCGAGAACCCCCGCTCCAGCATGTGCACCAGGACGGACGCCGTGGCGGAGACGGCCCACTCGAAGGCCGAGTCAGGGCCCGCGCCGCGGAAGGCCAGGCCCCGGGTGTCGAGGAGGATCGTGCAGCGGGCGCGTTGGGGCTGCTCCTCGCGGCGTACCATCAACTCCCCGTAGCGGGCGGTGGAGCGCCAGTGGACGCGGCGCAGGTCGTCGCCGTAGCGGTAGCCGCGCGGGATGACGTCGTCCTCGCCGGCCAGGGCCAGCGAACGCTGCCGCCCGTCGCCGTACCCCTTGGCCTCGCCGCTCAGCCGCACCGGCGACAGCGCCTCCACCCGCGGGATCACCGTCAGGGTGTCGTACGTCGAGAACGACCGGGTCAGCTCGCACATGCCGAACGGGTCGGTCAGGCGCAGCTGCAGCGGGCCCAGCGGGTAACGGCCGCGCAGGTCGGAGCGGACGCGGTAGGAGACCTCACGGCGGCCGCCCGGTTCGACCCGGTCGAGCACGAAGCGGGGCCGCGGGCCGAGCACGTACGGCACCCGGTCCTGGAGCATCAGCAGGCCCGTCGGCAGCCGCGAGACGTTGTCCATGCGCAGGTGGACGCGGGCCTCGCTGCCGGCGGGCACGCGCTCGGGGGACAGGCGCCGGCTGCCGGCCACCCGGTAGCGGGTGCGGTAGAGGACCAGCGTGCAGACCAGGGGCAGCGTGGCGAGCAGCAGGCCGACCCGCAGCAGGTCGCTCTGCCCGAGCACGTAGGCGCAGACGGCGGCCGCGACACCGGCCGCCAGGAAGGAGCGCCCGCGGGTGGTCAGGCCCGCCAGGGCGGCCCGGACGCCGCCCTTCTCGCCGCGGTCGGCCTCCGGGTTCCCGGCCTGGCCGGTGGTCATCACAGCCTCCGCGGCGGCTGCTGGCCGTAGGCCGGGCCGTGGCCGAGACCGCCGAAGCCGTTCTGCTGCTGGGGCGCCGCGGGCACGGGCGTGCGCTGCAGGATCTCCTGGACGACCTGCTCCGCGGTGCGGCGGTTGAGCTGGGCCTGGGCGGTGGGCAGCAGCCGGTGGGCCAGTACCGCGACGGCGAGCGCTTGCACGTCGTCCGGCAGCGCGTACTCCCGCCCGCCGAGGGCGGCGGCCGCCTTGGCCGCGCGCAGCAGGTGCAGCGTGGCGCGCGGGGAGGCGCCGAGTCTGAGGTCGGGGTGGGTGCGGGTGGCGGCGACCAGGTCCACCGCGTACCGCCGGACCGTCTCGGCGACGTGCACGCCGCGGACGGCCTCGATCAGCTTCACGATGTCGTGCGCGTGCGCCACGGGCTGCAGGTCCTCCAGGGGGGACACCCCGCCGTGCACGTCGAGCATCTGCAGCTCGGCCTCCACGCTGGGGTAGCCCACCGAGACCCGGGCCATGAAGCGGTCGCGCTGCGCCTCGGGCAGCGGGTAGGTGCCCTCCATCTCGACCGGGTTCTGCGTCGCCACCACCATGAAGGGGCTGGGCAGTTCATAGGTCTGCCCGTCGATGGTGACCTGACGCTCCTCCATCGACTCCAGCAGGGCGGACTGCGTCTTCGGCGAGGCGCGGTTGATCTCGTCGCCGATCACGATCTGCGCGAAGATGGCGCCCGGCTTGAACTCGAAGTCGCGGCGCTGCTGGTCCCAGATGGACACCCCGGTGATGTCCGAGGGCAGCAGGTCGGGCGTGAACTGGATACGCCGCACCGAACAGTCGATGGACCGCGCGAGCGCCTTGGCCAGCATTGTCTTGCCCACGCCGGGGACGTCCTCGATGAGCAGATGTCCCTCGGCGAGCAGCACGGTCAGCGAAAGCCGTACGACCTCGGGCTTGCCCTCGATCACTCCTTCCACGGAACTGCGGATCCGCTCCACAGTGGAAGTCAGATCTCCAAGGCTCGCTCGATCGTCATAGGTCGTCACCCGGCCCTCCTCGGCCCGTTCTTTCTCCGGGCCGACGCACTGTGGTGCGGACCGGCCCACCCCTGGAACACGGACACCACACGTGAATGGTTCCGTGTGACACCCCACCACGCATTCTTGCTGCCGTTACCGATTCGTGTCACTCGCCTGTGGACAAGTGCTTTCGTTATGTCGGGTCTTACGACCTTTTGGGCGGCCCGAGGGTGGAATCGGCAACGGAACGACGACGACGACGGCGGACGGTGGCGGGGCGACGGGGGTGGGCCCGGTGTGCTCAGGACGGGTCGATCTCGCGCAGCAGGCCCGTCTTCACGTCGAAGACGAAGCCGCGCACGTCGCCGGTGTGCAGCAGGAACGGCGAGGTGCGCACGCGCTGCATGGACTGCCGCACGTCCTGGTCGACGTCCCGGAAGGCCTCGACGGCCCAGGCCGGACGCTGGCCGACCTCCATCTCCAGCTCGTGCCGGAACTCCTCGGTGAGGGACTCCAGGCCGCAGCCGGTGTGGTGGATGAGGACCACGCTGCGCGTGCCGAGCGCGCGCTGGCTGATGGTGAGGGAGCGGATCACGTCGTCGGTGACGACGCCGCCGGCGTTGCGGATCGTGTGACAGTCGCCCAGTTCCAGGCCGAGGGCGGCGTGCAGGTCGAGGCGGGCGTCCATACAGGCCACCACCGCGACCTGGAGGACCGGGCGGGCGTCCATCCCGGGGTCGGTGAAGGCGGAGGCGTACCGTCCGTTGGCCTCGACGAGGCGGTCGGTGACGGTGTCGCCCGCTATGGCGCTCTGGGGGTCTACGGGAACCGATGCAGAAGTCGTCATACCCATGACGGTACTGGTCACCCGACGTCCGGTCGCGGTGTGAGAGTGGGAAAAGAGCGTCATCACGCCCCCTTGTGAGGTACGCCACAGGGGTGGCGGCGGGGCGGCCGTGCGGGTGCTTTTCCCCGATTCGCCGCTTCGCGCGCACGCCGGACCACGACGCGCAGGCCGGTTGATTGACCGTGGGACCGGGTGGACTAAAGTGGCGCGAAAGCGGGAGGCGAGGCTCTCCCTGCTGGACTGGAATCCCCCGGAGACCCCGGCGAACATCCGGAGATCTCCCCACGTGCGCGGCGCGTACGTACGGCTCGGCCTCCTCCCGCTCTCCGGTCGGCTGACGCTTCCGGCGCCGGCGGGCCTCCCCTTCGCGGGGGGACTCCCGGCGTCAGCCGGGGAGGGCGTGGACCCGGCGGTGCGTGCGGCCCCGCCGGACCTGAGAGGGCCCCTTGAGCAGCCAAAGTCGACACGTCCCGGTGATGCTCCAGCGGTGCCTGGACCTGTTGGCCCCCGCCCTGGAGCGGCCGGGAGCGGTGGTCGTCGACTGCACGCTGGGCCTCGGCGGCCACAGTGAGGCGCTGCTGACCCGGTTCCCCGAGGCCCGGCTCGTCGGCCTCGACCGCGACAAGGAGGCGCTGCGGCTGTCCGGCGAGCGGCTGGCCCCGTTCGGCGAACGGGCCACCCTGGTGCACGCCGTGTACGACGAACTGCCCGAGGTGCTGCGCCGGCTCGGCATCCCGCGCGTGCAGGGCGTCCTGTTCGACCTCGGCGTCTCCTCCATGCAACTGGACGAGGCCGACCGCGGTTTCGCCTACGCCCAGGACGCCCCGCTCGACATGCGCATGGACCAGACGACCGGCATCAGCGCCGCCGAGGTCCTGAACACCTACCCGCCGGGCGAACTCGTGCGGATCCTGCGGGCCTACGGCGAGGAGAAGCAGGCCAAGCGGATCGTGTCCGCCGTCGTGCGCGAGCGGGAGAAGGAGCCGTTCACCACCAGCGCGCGGCTCGTGGAGGTCATCCGGGACGCGCTGCCGCAGGCCGCCAAGCGCACCGGCGGCAACCCGGCCAAGCGCACCTTCCAGGCCCTGCGCATCGAGGTCAACGGCGAACTCGCCGTCCTGGAGCGGGCGATCCCGGCCGCCGTGAAGGCGCTGGACGTCGGCGGACGGATCGCTGTGCTGTCGTACCACTCGCTCGAGGACCGGCTGGTCAAGCAGGTGTTCGCGGCCGGAGCCGCCTCCACCGCGCCGCCCGGGCTGCCGGTCGTCCCGGAGCGCTACCAGCCCCGTCTCGAACTGCTCACGCGCGGCGCCGAACTCCCCACCGAGGAGGAGGTCGCCGAGAACCGCAGGGCGGCCCCGGCCCGTCTGCGCGGAGCCGTGCGGGTCCGGGAGGACGCCGAATGAGCCGGGGGACGGGACACCCGAGGGATGAGTGCGGCGGGGAACCGGACTCACTGGAGGGCGCGTGAGCACGAAACCCGACCCGAGGAAACCCGAACCGAGGAAAGCCGAACCGAGGAAACCGGAACCGAGGAAACCGGAACCGAGGAAACCGGAACCGAGGAAGCCGGAACCGAGGAAACCGGAACCGAGGAAGCCGGAACCGAGGAAACCGGAACCGAGGAAGCCGGAACCGAGGAAGGCCGAACGCAAGGATCCGGATCGCGGTAAACCGGATCGCGACAACCCGGATCGGAAGCACCCGGATCGCAAGCACCCCGAAGCGAAGAAGGGTGAGCCGGCGACGCGAACACCCGAGCTGCGCGGCCGGGCGGCCCGGCTCGCGCGGCTCATCCCGGGCGCGAACGCGCGGGGGCAGGCCGCCCGCACCCCCTTCGTCCTGCTCGTCGTCGTCCTCCTCGGCGGCGGCCTGATCGGGCTGCTGATGCTGAACTCCGCGCTCAGCGAGGGCGCGTTCAAACTGGACGACCTGGAGAGGGACACCAAGAACCTCACCGACGAGCAGCAGGCGCTCCAGCGGGACATCGACTCCTACTCCGCCCCCGACGCCCTCCAGCGCCGGGCCCGCGAGCTCGGCATGGTCCCCGGCGGAGACCCTGCCTTTCTCGGCCCCGACGGCACCGTCAAGGGCGTCCCCTCCGCCGCCGCCCGGCAGTCCGCGGCCCGCGGTCCCGGCGTCGTGCTCCCGCCGGAGGCCGTCGCACCGGCACTCGTACCGGCCCCGCGCGACGTCCCCGCCGCCGCCCTCACCGCGGCCCTCACCGCGGCCTCCGTCCCGGCGGCCGCCCCCGCCCCGACCACGAGCCCCGGCAGGTGACGGAAGTGTCCGACAGGCAACCGCCGCGCCGCCGGGTCCCCGGCCCCGCCCGGCCCGAGCGCACCGCCCGGCCCGTCGTCGGCCAGCGCCGTCCGGGCCCCGGCGCCCGCCCGGCCCGCCGCCCGGCGCCGGGCCGGGCCACCGCCCCGCGCCCCCTGAAGCTGGGCAATCCCCGTCCTCGCCTGCGCATGGTCGGCGTCGGCCTGGCCCTGGTGCTGACCGCGTTCACCGTCCGGCTGCTGCAGGTGCAGGCCGTCGACGCGAGCACGTACGCCGCCAAGGCCGAGCAGAACCGGTACGTGGGCCACGTCCTCGCCGCCGCACGCGGCGGCATCACCGACCGCAACGGCGTCGCCCTCGCCACCAGCGTGGACGCGTACGACATCACCGCCGACCCCACGATGTTCACCCGCAAGCTGCTGAAGGTCGGCGACGGCCCCGAGCAGGCGGCCGCGCTCCTCGCGCCGATCCTCGGCCAGGACCAGGAGACGCTCGTCAGGAAGCTGCGGCCGAAGAACAAGAAGCTGCAGTACGTCCTGCTGGCGAGCCGGCAGACCCCGCAGGTGTGGACCCAGATCAAGGACCTGAAGTCGGCGCTCGCCGCGAAGTCGGGGACGGACTCCTCCACCGTCAACGTCCTCGCCGGAGTCTTCTCCGACCCCAGCAGCAAGCGCGTGTACCCCAACGGCGACCTCGCCGCCGGGATACTGGGCTGGGTCAACGCCGAGGGCAAGGGCGGCGGCGGCATCGAGCAGCAGCTCGACAAGACGCTCACCGGCAAGGACGGCAAGATCCGCTACGCCCAGTCCGGCGGCCGGCAGGTGCCCACCGCGGGCTCCACCGAGACGCCCGCCGTGCCCGGGGCCGACGTCGAGCTCACCATCGACCGCGACATCCAGTGGGCCGCCCAGAACGCCATCACCGAGCAGGTGAAGAAGTCCAAGGCCGACCGCGGCTACGTCATCGTCCAGGACACCCGCACCGGCGAGATCCTCGCCATGGCCGACTCGCCGGGGTTCGACCCCAACGACCTTACGAAGGCAGACTCCTCCGCCATGGGCAACGCGGCCCTGCAGGACGCCTACGAACCCGGCTCCACCGCCAAGGTGATGTCGATGGCCGCCGTGCTGGAGGAGAACGTGGCCACCCCGCTGACGCACGTCGTGGTGCCCAACCGGTTGCACCGCGGCGACCGCCTCTTCAAGGACGACATCGACCACAGGACGTGGAACCTGACGCTCAACGGCGTGCTCGCCAAGTCCAGCAACATCGGCACCATCCTGGCCACCGGCCAACTGGGCAAGACACAGCGGCAGGCCAACCAGGTTCTCTACTCGTACCTGCGCAAGTTCGGCCTCGGCAGCTACACCGGGCTGGGTTTCCCCGGCGAGACCAAGGGCATCCTCGCACCGCCGGACCAGTGGTCGACCTCGCAGCAGTACACGATTCCTTTCGGCCAGGGCGTGTCGATCAACGCGATGCAGGCGGCGTCCGTCTACTCGACCATCGCCAACGGCGGCGTACGCGTGGAACCCACCCTCGTGCGCGGCACGAAGGGAGCCGACGGACGCTTCGAGGCCACGCCGAAACCCAAGAAGACACGGGTCATCAGCGCGAAGACGGCCAAGACCCTCGCCCAGATGCTGGAGTCGGTGGTGGACGACCGGGAGGGCACCGGCACCAGGGCACGCATCCCCGGCTACCGCGTCGCGGGCAAGACCGGCACCGCCAACCGGGTGGATCCGGCCACCGGCAAGTACCGCGGCTACACCTCATCGTTCGCCGGATTCGCGCCCGCCGACAAGCCGCGCGTCACCGTCTACTGCGCCATCCAGAACGCCACCGAAGGAATCTACTTCGGCGGCCAGATCTGCGGACCCATCTACAAGCAGGTGATGGAGTTCGCGCTGAAGACCCTCCAGGTGCCGCCCACCGGGACCAAGCCCGCCAACCTTCCCGTCAGCTACACACCCTGATCAGCGCCGACCAGCCAGGACCCTCCGTGACCATGATCACTCCCGACCCCGGGAACCAGACGCCGCCCACGCCCTCGCTTCGCCCGCAGGCGGGTGAGCCCGGTACGCTCACCGCCGTGCCACACGCTGATCAGTCCCAAACCACCCAGAAGGGCGTATCCGTGACATATCCGGGTCCGCCCAGACCGGTGCGCGTCCCCGCCACACCCCTCGCGGAACTCGCCGGTCAGCTGGGTGCCGCCGTGCCGGAGACGACCGCGGAGGTCACGGGCATCACCCACGACTCACGAGCCGTGCGCCCGGGCGACCTCTACGCCGCGCTGCCCGGAGCCCGCCTGCACGGCGCCGACTTCGTGACCCAGGCGGCCGGTCTCGGAGCCGTCGCCGTGCTCACCGACCCGACCGGCGCCGAGCGCGCCGCCGCGACCGGCCTGCCGGTCCTGGTCGTCGACGACCCGCGGGGGCGGATGGGCGAACTGGCGGCCACCATCTACGGCCACCCGGGCCGCGACCTGCTCCAGATCGGCATCACCGGCACCTCCGGCAAGACCACCACCGCCTACCTCGTCGAAGGCGGCCTGCGGACCGCGCGGAAGACCGGCCTGATCGGCACGGTCGAGATGCGCGTCGGCGACGAGCGCATCAAGTCCGAGCGCACCACACCCGAGGCGACCGACCTGCAGGCGCTGTTCGCCGTCATGCGGGAACGCGGCGTGGAAGCCGTCGCCATGGAGGTCTCCAGCCACGCGCTGGTCCTCGGCCGGGTCGACGGCTGCGTCTTCGACATCGGGGTGTTCACCAACCTCAGCCCGGAGCACATGGAGTTCCACTCCGGCATGGAGGACTACTTCCAGGCCAAGGCGCGGCTGTTCACCCCCGAACGCAGCCGGCTCGGCGTCGTCAACACCGACGACGAGTACGGCCGCCGGCTGGCGAAGGAGGCCGGCGTCCCGGTCGTCACCTACTCCGCCGAGGGCCACCCCGACGCCGACTGGCGCGCCGAGGACGTCGAGATCGGGCAGCTCGACTCGACGTTCACCGTGGTCGGCCCGCAGGGCGAGCGCATCGGCGCCAGGTCGCCGCTGCCGGGCCCGTTCAACGTGGCCAACACCCTCGCCGCGATCGTCGCCCTCGCCGCGGCGGGCCTCGACCCGCAGGCCGCCGCCGACGGCATCGCCGCCGTGCCCGGGGTGCCGGGCCGCCTGGAGCGCGTGGACGCCGGGCAGCCCTACCTCGCGGTGGTCGACTACGCCCACAAGACGGACGCCGTCGAATCGGTGCTGCGCGCGCTGCGCAAGGTCACCGAGGGCCGGCTGCACGTCGTGCTCGGCTGCGGCGGCGACCGGGACAGGACGAAGCGGGCCCCGATGGGCGCCGCGGCGGCCCGGCTCGCCGACACCGCCGTACTGACCTCCGACAACCCCCGCTCCGAGGACCCCCTCGCGATCCTCGCGACCATGCTCGAGGGCGCGGCGTCCGTGCCGGCGCACGAACGCGGCGAGGTCCAGGTCTTCGAGGACCGGGCCGCCGCGATCGCCGCAGCCGTCGCCCGCGCCCGGCCGGGCGACACCGTGCTGGTCGCCGGAAAGGGCCACGAGCAGGGCCAGGACATCGCCGGGGTGGTCCGTCCCTTCGACGACCGCCAGGTGCTTCGCGAAGCTATCCAGAAGACCCAGGGATGAACTTGTGATCGCCCTCTCTCTCGCCGAGATCGCAGAAGTCGTCGGCGGGCAGACACACGACATACCGGACCCGTCCGTCCTGGTGACCGCCTCGGTCGTCCGGGACTCCCGGGAGGTGCAGCCCGGGAGCCTGTTCGTCGCCTTCGTCGGCGAGCGCGCGGACGGCCACGAATTCGCCCGGCAGGTGGTCGAGGCGGGCGCGGTGGCCGTGCTGGGGTCGCGCCCCGTCGGCGTCCCCGCGATCGTCGTCGACGACGTCCAGGCGGCCCTCGGCGCCCTCGCGCGGCACGTCGTACGACGTCTCGGCGCGACCCTCGTGGCCCTCACCGGCTCGGCCGGCAAGACCAGCACCAAGGACCTGATCGCCCAGGTGCTGCGGCGCAAGGCGCCGACGGTGTTCACCCCGGGCTCGCTCAACAACGAGATCGGGCTGCCGCTCACCGCCCTCAGCGCCACCGAGGAGACGAAGTTCCTGGTGCTGGAGATGGGCGCCCGCGGCATCGGCCACATCCGGTACCTGACCGGCCTGACGCCCCCGAGGATCGGCCTGGTGCTCAACGTCGGCACCGCCCACATCGGCGAGTTCGGCGGCCGCGAGCAGATCGCCCAGGCCAAGGGCGAACTCGTCGAGAGCCTGCCCCCGGCGGACGAGGGCGGCACCGCGATCCTCAACGCCGACGACCCCCTGGTGCGCGCCATGGCGTCCCGAACCGCGGCGAAGGTGCTCTTCTTCGGAGAATCCGACGAAGCGGACGTACGCGCCGAGAACGTGCGACTCACGGACAGCGGACAGCCCGCCTTCAGGCTTCGCACACCCTCCGGTGCAAGCGATGTGACCATGCGCCTGTACGGTGAGCATCACGTGTCGAACGCGCTCGCCGCGGCCGCCGTCGCCCATGAGCTGGGCATGTCCGCGGAAGAGATCGCCACCGCGCTCTCCGAGGCGGGCTCCCTCTCCCGCTGGCGGATGGAGGTCACCGAGCGCCCGGACGGCGTGACCGTCGTCAACGACGCCTACAACGCCAACCCGGAGTCCATGCGGGCCGCGCTGCGCGCGCTGGCCGCCATGGGCCGGGGACGGCGGACCTGGGCGGTGCTCGGCAAGATGGCCGAGCTCGGGGACGAGGCGCTCGCCGAGCACGACGCGGTCGGACGGCTCGCCGTCCGGCTCAACGTCAGCAAGCTCGTCGCGGTCGGGGGCAGGGAAGCGTCCTGGCTGCAACTGGGCGCATATAACGAGGGTTCGTGGGGTGAGGAGTCGGTGCACGTGTCCGACGCACAGGCGGCGGTCGACCTGTTGCGCAGCGAGTTGCGCCCGGGGGACGTCGTACTCGTGAAGGCGTCCCGTTCGGTCGGTCTGGAGAGCGTCGCCCAGGCGCTGCTCGCGACCGGTACCGAGGGTGAGGTCGCGGCCCGATGATGAAGCAGATCCTGTTCGCGGGTGTCATCGGCCTCTTCCTCACCCTGATCGGCACCCCGCTGCTGATCAAGCTGCTGGCCCGCAAGGGCTACGGCCAGTACATCCGCGACGACGGCCCGCGCGAGCACGCCAGCAAGCGCGGTACGCCGACGATGGGCGGCATCGCCTTCATCCTGGCGACGATCGCCGCGTACTTCCTGAGCAAGGTCATCACCGGCTACCCCCCGACCTACTCCGGACTGCTGGTCCTGGGACTGATGTTCGGCATGGGACTGGTCGGCTTCCTCGACGACTACATCAAGATCGTCAAGCGGCGTTCGCTCGGTCTGCGGGCCAAGGCGAAGATGGCCGGCCAGCTGATCGTCGGCATCGCCTTCGCGGTGCTGTCGCTGATGTTCGCCGACTCGCGCGGCAACACCCCGGCGTCCACCAAGCTGTCGTTCATCACCGACTTCGGCTGGTCGATCGGCCCGGTGCTGTTCGTCGTCTGGGCGCTGTTCATGATCCTGGCGATGTCCAACGGCGTGAACCTCACCGACGGTCTGGACGGCCTGGCCACCGGCGCCTCCGTGCTGGTCTTCGGCGCCTACACGTTCATCGGCGTCTGGCAGTTCCAGGAGTCCTGCGCCAACGCCACCACGCTCACCAACCCGGGCGCCTGCTACGAGGTGCGCGACCCGCTGGACCTGGCCGTCGTCGCCTCCGCGCTGATGGGCGCCTGCCTGGGCTTCCTGTGGTGGAACACCTCGCCCGCCAAGATCTTCATGGGCGACACCGGCTCGCTCGCCCTCGGCGGCGTCCTCACCGGCCTGGCCATCCTCTCCCGCACGGAGCTGCTGGTGGCCATCATGGGCGGCCTGTTCGTCCTCATCACCATGTCGGTGGTCATCCAGGTCGGCTCCTTCCGGCTCACCGGCAAGCGCGTCTTCCGGATGGCCCCGCTCCAGCACCACTTCGAACTCAAGGGCTGGTCCGAAGTCCTCGTTGTGGTCCGTTTCTGGATCATCCAGGGCATCTGCGTCATCGTCGGACTGGGCCTCTTCTACGCGGGATGGGCAGCGGACAAGTGACCGACTGGCAGGGCAAGCACGTCACCGTCGCCGGGCTCGGCGTCTCCGGCATCCCGGCGGCCAAGGCGCTGCACGGGCTCGGTGCGAAGGTCACCGTCGTCAACGACGGCGACGACGCACGCGCGCGCGAGCAGGCGGCGGAGCTGGAGGCGCTTGGCGTCACCGTCCGCCTCGGTGACGGCGCCACCCTGCCCGACGGCACGCAGCTCGTCGTCACCGCGCCCGGCTGGAAGCCGGACAAGCCGCTGTTCGCCGCGGCCCGCGCGGCCGGCGTCGAGATCTGGGGCGACGTCGAGCTGGCCTGGCGGCTGCGCGGGCCGGACGCCGCCCCCTGGCTCGCCGTCACCGGCACCAACGGCAAGACGACGACGGTCCAGATGCTGGCGTCGATCCTGAAGGCGGCCGGGCTGCGCACCGCGGCCGTCGGCAACATCGGCGTCTCGCTGCTCGACGCGGTGCTCGGCGACGAGCCGTACGACGTGCTGGCCGTGGAGCTGTCGAGCTACCAGCTCCACTGGGCGCCCTCGCTGCGCGCCCACTCCGCCGCCGTGCTCAACCTCGCGCCCGACCACCTCGACTGGCACGGCTCCATGGAGGCGTACGCCGCCGACAAGGGCCGTATCTACGAGGGCAATCGGGTCGCCTGCGTCTACAACGTCGCCGACAAGGCCACCGAGGACCTGGTGCGCGCGGCGGACGTCGAGGAGGGCTGCCGGGCGATCGGCTTCACGCTGGGCGCCCCCGGGCCGTCCCAACTCGGCGTCGTGGACGGCATCCTGGTCGACCGCGCCTTCGTCGAGAACCGGCACAAGAACGCCCAGGAGCTCGCCGAGGTCTCCGACGTCCGCCCGCCGGCCCCGCACAACATCGCCAACGCCCTTGCGGCGGCCGCCCTGGCGCGCGCCTTCGGCGTCCCCGCCAAGGCGGTACGGGACGGCCTGAGGGCCTTCACACCGGACGCCCACCGCATCGCGCACGTGGCCGACGTGGACGGGGTCGCCTACGTCGACGACTCCAAGGCCACCAACACCCACGCGGCGGAAGCCTCGTTGGCGGCCTACGAGTCCATCGTCTGGATCGCGGGCGGACTCGCCAAGGGCGCCACCTTCGACGAACTCGTCGCCAAGTCGGCAAAGCGACTTCGCGGCGTGGTGCTCATCGGCGCGGACCGCGCGCTGATCCGCGACGCCCTGGCGCGACACGCCCCCGAAGTACCCGTGGTCGACCTCGACCGGACCGACACTGGGGCGATGCTCCAGGCTGTCCAGGAGGCCGGTCGGCTCGCCGTCCGGGGCGACACGGTCCTGCTGGCCCCCGCCTGCGCCTCCATGGACATGTTCGCCAACTACAACAAGCGCGGTGACGCGTTCGCGGAGGCGGTTCGCGAACTCGGCGCGGGCACCTGACGATCGGCCTCGGCCACGGCGGGCGCCTCGGGACCCTTGGAGGGACGCGTGACTCGGATGTGGCCCGGGTGTGGCCGGCGGTCGGCCGCCGGCGGTGCGGGGCGGCGACCGGCCGCCGTGGTGCCGGAGGACGGCTTCGCGGGGACCCGTGCGCCACGGTTCCCCGGCGGCCGCCCGGGAGCGCGCCGTGCCCGGTAGCCGCACCGGCGGACGCCCGCCGGTCCAGCGGGCCGTCCGGCGTCCCGCCCCCGCCCGGCCGTCCCGCGACAACCCCGTGCGCCGCCTGTACGCCAGGGCCCGGCGCGCCTGGGACCGGCCGCTGACCGCCTACTACCTGATCCTCGGCGGCAGCATGCTGATCACGGTGCTGGGGCTGGTGATGGTCTACTCGGCGTCCCAGGTCACCGCGTTGCAGATGTCCCTGCCGGGCTCGTACTTCTTCCGCAAGCAGCTCCTCGCCGCCGCCATCGGCGGAGTGCTGCTGCTGGCCGCCTCCCGCATGCCGGTCAAGCTGCACCGGGCGCTGGCCTACCCGATCCTCGCCGGGGCGGTGTTCCTGATGGCCCTGGTGCAGGTCCCGGGGATAGGGATGTCGGTCAACGGCAACCAGAACTGGATCGCCGTCGGCGGTCCCTTCCAGCTCCAGCCCAGCGAGTTCGGCAAGCTCGCCCTGGTGCTGTGGGGCGCCGACCTGCTCGCCCGCAAGCAGGACCGGAAGCTGCTGACGCAGTGGAAGCACATGCTGGTGCCGATGGTGCCGGTCGCCTTCCTGCTGCTGGGGCTGATCATGCTCGGCGGCGACATGGGCACGGCGATCATCCTGACGGCGATCCTGTTCGGCCTGCTGTGGCTGGCCGGTGCGCCGACCCGGCTGTTCGTCGGGGTGCTGTCGGTCGCGGCCACCATCGGGGTGGTCCTCATCAGGACCAGCCCCAACCGCATGGCCCGCCTGTCCTGCATCGGCGCCACCGAACCGCAGTCCGGACCGGTCGACTGCTGGCAGGCCGTGCACGGCATCTACGCCCTCGCCTCCGGCGGGATCTTCGGATCAGGGCTCGGCGCGAGTGTGGAAAAATGGGGCCAACTCCCGGAAGCGCACACGGACTTCATCTTCGCCGTCACCGGTGAGGAACTGGGCCTCGCGGGGACGCTGTCGGTGCTGGCCCTCTTCGCGGCTCTAGGCTATGCGGGTATCCGCGTGGCCGGACGCACGGAGGACCCCTTCGTCAGGTATGCCGCGGGAGGCGTGACCACCTGGATCATCGCGCAGGCGGTGATCAACATCGGTGCGGTGCTCGGCCTGCTGCCGATCGCCGGCGTCCCCCTCCCGCTGTTCTCCTACGGGGGATCCGCCCTGCTGCCGACCATGTTCGCCATCGGGCTGCTGATCGCGTTCGCGCGTGACGAGCCCGCTGCGCGGGCGGCGCTTTCGATGCGGCAACCTCGCTTTGGTAGAAAGCGGGCGGGAGGCGCCGTGCCGGCACGGGGGCCTCGGAGATGGAACACGATGCGACGGCGCGCCTCGGCGGCGCGCACGTCCGGAGAGCGGTGAATTTCGGTGCATGTCGTACTCGCCGGTGGGGGGACCGCCGGCCACATCGAGCCCGCGCTCGCCCTCGCGGACGCCCTGCGCAGGCAGGACCCGACCGTGGGGATCACGGCCCTGGGCACCGAGCGCGGCCTGGAGACCACGCTCGTTCCGCAGCGGGGCTACGAGCTCGCGCTGATCCCCGCCGTACCGCTGCCCCGTAAGCCGACGCCCGAGCTGATCACCGTCCCGGGCCGGCTGCGCGGCACGATCAAGGCGACCGAGCAGATCCTGGAGCGCACCAAGGCGGACGTCGTCGTCGGCTTCGGCGGGTACGTCGCGCTGCCGGGCTACCTGGCGGCCAAGCGCCTCGGCGTGCCGATCGTGATCCACGAGGCCAACGCCCGCCCGGGCCTGGCCAACAAGATCGGCTCGCGCTACGCGGCCCAGGTCGCCGTCGCCACCCCCGACAGCAAGCTGCGCAACGCGCGCTACATCGGCATCCCGCTGCGCCACTCCATCGCCACCCTCGACCGGGCCGCGGCCCGCCCCGAGGCCCGCGCGCTGTTCGGTCTCGACCCCAACCTGCCCACGCTGCTGGTCTCCGGCGGCTCGCAGGGCGCCCGCCGCCTGAACGAGGTCGTCCAGCAGGTCGCTCCGTGGCTCCAGCAGGCCGGCATCCAGATCCTGCACGCGGTGGGCCCGAAGAACGAACTGCCGCAGGTGCAGCAGATGCCGGGAATGCCTCCGTACATCCCGGTAAGTTACCTGGACCGGATGGACCTCGCGTACGCCGCGGCCGACATGATGCTCTGCCGCGCGGGCGCGATGACCGTCGCCGAGCTCTCCGCCGTCGGACTCCCGGCCGCCTACGTCCCGCTGCCCATCGGCAACGGCGAACAGCGGCTGAACGCCCAGCCGGTGGTCAAGGCCGGCGGCGGCGTCCTGGTCGACGACGCGGAACTGACGCCCGACTGGGTGCGGGAGAACGTCCTGCCCGTGCTCGCCGACCCGCACCGGCTGTACGAGATGTCCCGTGCCGCCGCCGAGTTCGGCCGCCGGGACGCCGACGACCTGCTCGTCGGCATGGTGTACGAGGCGATCGCCGCGCACCCGCGCCGGTGACGCATCGGCGAGCGAGCCGGAGGGGCGCGGGCTGAGGCGCCCCGGTGGTCCTCCCCGGGCCGAAGGCGGCCGGGGGAGGACCGAGCCAGGGGAAGGGAGTGTGCGTGGCCGGATCGACCACCGCCGAACGCGGTGAACGCCAGCAGGAGTCGTCCGCTGCGCTCCTCGTCCGGCGGCTCGGGCCCCGCAGGCCCCCCGTGCTCGCCGTCGCCGCTGTCGCGGTCGTCGTCCTCGGCGCCGCCACGCTCTGGCTGCTGTACGGCTCGCCCTGGCTGCGCGTGCGGCAGGTCTCGGTCTCCGGGACGGCGGTGCTGACGCCCGCTCAGGTGCGCGCGGCGGCCGACGTCCCGGCCGGGGCGCCGCTGATCTCCGTGGACACCGGAGACGTCGAGGCGCGGCTGCGCCGGAAACTGCCGCGCGTCGGCACGGTCGAGGTGGTCCGCTCCTGGCCGGACGAAATCGGGCTGAAAGTAATCGAGCGCACCCCGGTGCTGATTGTCGAAAAGGGCGGAAAGTTCGTCGAAGTGGACGAGGAAGGAGTCCGTTTCGCCACGGTCTCCCGGGCCCCGAAAGGCGTTCCCGCGCTCGAATTGCACCTCTCCCGCCCGGGTTCGGCGGCCGCGAGCCTGCGGCGCTTCGACGGAAATCGGCTGGTGCGGGAGGCGGTCCGGGTCGCGGACGCCCTGCCGGCCGCCGTCGCGCACGGCACCCGCACGGTCAAGGTGCGTTCCTACGACGACATCTCGCTGGAGTTGGGGGACGGCCGCACCGTCGCCTGGGGAAGCGGCGAGAGGGGCGCCGCGAAGGCCCGCACGCTGGTCGCCCTGATGAAAGCGGCCCCGGACGCACGGCACTTCGACGTCAGCGTTCCCAGCGCCCCCGCGTCATCGGGGAGTTGACGCACATCCGAGCAGGCCAGCACCCTGGTTGGGCAGCGCTATGCCTGATCACATAGGGTGAAAAGAAAAACGGGAGGTTCGGCGTGTTCGTTGAACGCGCGCCACTTGTCGACTTAGTGTCCTGTTCGGAAGACTCCAGCGAACAGTCACACTGGTAACCCTAAACTTCAACGTTAGGGTTCGGGTCGGCGAAACGGACCGTCCCATTCGGCATCAGTCGTCGGATCGCGAGGCGTAGCTGCGCCTCGGTGATCCGCCGACACGTAACTCGAGGCGAGAGGCCTTCGACGTGGCAGCACCGCAGAACTACCTCGCAGTCATCAAAGTCATCGGTGTCGGCGGCGGTGGTGTCAATGCCATCAACCGGATGATCGAGGTCGGTCTCAAGGGCGTCGAGTTCATCGCCATCAACACCGACGCACAGGCGCTGTTGATGAGCGACGCCGACGTCAAACTCGACGTCGGCCGCGAACTCACCCGCGGACTCGGCGCCGGAGCCAACCCGGCCGTCGGCCGCAAGGCAGCCGAGGACCACCGCGAGGAGATCGAGGAGGTCCTCAAGGGGGCCGACATGGTCTTCGTGACGGCCGGTGAAGGCGGCGGCACCGGCACCGGCGGCGCGCCCGTCGTGGCCAACATCGCCCGCTCCCTGGGCGCCCTGACCATCGGCGTGGTCACGCGCCCGTTCACCTTCGAGGGGCGCCGCCGCGCCAACCAGGCCGAGGACGGCATCGCGGAACTCCGCGAAGAGGTCGACACGCTCATCGTCATCCCCAACGACCGGCTGCTGTCCATCTCGGACCGCCAGGTCAGCGTGCTCGACGCGTTCAAGTCCGCCGACCAGGTGCTGCTCTCCGGTGTGCAGGGCATCACCGACCTGATCACCACCCCCGGTCTGATCAACCTCGACTTCGCCGACGTCAAGTCGGTCATGTCGGAGGCCGGATCGGCCCTGATGGGCATCGGCTCGGCCCGCGGCGACGACCGCGCGGTGGCCGCCGCCGAGATGGCGATCTCCTCCCCGCTCCTGGAGGCGTCCATCGACGGCGCCCGGGGCGTGCTGCTGTCCATCTCGGGCGGCTCCGACCTCGGCCTGTTCGAGATCAACGAGGCCGCCCAGCTGGTGAGCGAGGCCGCCCACCCCGAGGCGAACATCATCTTCGGCGCGGTCATCGACGACGCCCTCGGCGACGAGGTCCGGGTCACCGTGATCGCGGCCGGATTCGACGGGGGCCAGCCGCCGGCCCGCCGGGACACCGTCCTCGGCTCGTCCTCGGCCCCGGCCCGCCGCGAGGAGCCGGCCCCGGTACGGCAGCCCGAGAGCAGGCCGTCCTTCGGCTCGCTCGGCAGCGTCACGCCGAAGGAGGAGCCGGAGCCGGCTCCCGAGCCGGTCGCCCCGCCCGTTCCCCCGTCGCGGTCCTACTCGGACAGCGCGGCAGAGGAACTGGACGTACCGGACTTCCTCAAGTGATCCTTCAGACGTGACCACACAGCGCGACATCGTGAACGGCGCGCACTTCGCCTTCACCGACCGGTGGGGCGGAGTGAGCGCCGTTCCGTACGAGGAGCTCAATCTCGGCGGAGCGGTCGGCGACGACCCCGGGGCCGTGCGGACCAACCGGGAACTGGCCGCCGCGTCGCTCGGCCTCGATCCGGCCCGGGTGGTCTGGATGAACCAGGTGCACGGGGCGGACGTGGCGGTGGTCGACGGACCGTGGGGCGAGCGGCCCGTGCCGGAGGTCGACGCGATCGTCACCGCCCGCCGCGGACTCGCCCTCGCCGTCCTCACCGCCGACTGCACGCCGGTGCTGCTCGCCGACCCGGTCGCCGGCGTCGCCGCCGCCGTCCACGCGGGCCGGCCCGGCCTGGTCGCCGGGGTCGTCCCGGCCGCCGTACGGGCCATGACCGAGCTGGGCGCCGAGCCGTCCCGGATCGTCGCCCGCACCGGACCGGCCGTCTGCGGGCGGTGCTACGAGGTGCCGGAGGCGATGCGCGCCGACGTGGCCGCCGTCGAGCCGGCGGCGTACGCCGAGACGAGCTGGGGCACGCCGGCGGTCGACGTGACCGCCGGGGTGCACGCGCAGCTCGACCGGCTCGGGGTGTGCGACCGGGAGCAGTCGCCGGTGTGCACGCTGGAGTCGAAGGATCACTTCTCGTACCGCCGCGAGCGCGCCACGGGGCGACTCGCGGGATATGTCTGGCTGGACTGATGGGGCATGACGGACCGTAAGGACGAACTCGCCGCGAACCTGGCGAGGGTGGAACAGCGCATCGCCGACGCCTGCGCGGCCGCGGGCCGCGGGCGTGACGAGGTGACCCTGATCGTGGTCACCAAGACCTATCCGGCGACCGATGTGAGGATTCTGTCGGAACTCGGTGTGCGGAACGTGGCCGAGAACCGGGACCAGGACGCGGCGCCGAAGGCGGCCGCCTGCTCGGACCTGCCCCTGATCTGGCACTTCGTGGGTCAGTTGCAGACCAACAAGGTGCGTTCCGTGGTCGGTTATGCCGATGTGGTGCAGTCCGTCGATCGTTCCCGGCTGGTGACGGCCCTGTCGAAGGAGGCCGTGCGGGCCGGGCGCGAGGTCGGGTGCCTCATCCAGGTCGCCCTCGACGCGGGGGCGAGCGGGCGGGGGGAGCGCGGGGGCGTGGCGCCCGGCGGAATCGAAGAGTTGGCCGACCTGGTCGCCGGCTCTCCGGGGCTGCGGCTCGACGGACTGATGACCGTCGCTCCGCTCACCGGCGAGTACGCGGGGCGTCAACGGGCGTCCTTCGAGCGGTTGATGGATTTGTCGACCGACCTGCGCCGAAGCCATCCGGCTGCGAACATGGTCTCCGCAGGGATGAGTGCGGACCTCGAACACGCGGTGGCCGCCGGAGCGACACATGTGCGCATCGGCACTGCGGTACTCGGAGTCCGCTCCGGGCTCGGGTAACGTCGCCAGGAAGTCGGACCACAGCAGAAAATATGGTCAATACCGCCGAAAGGCGGGTGCAAAGACCTCGTGGATCGCGGGCACTTGGCGGTCGTCAGTCGATCCACCACAGAGCGGAGGACTCAGAGCATGGCCGGCGCGATGCGCAAGATGGCGGTCTACCTCGGCCTCGTGG
This sequence comes from Streptomyces sp. NPDC031340, assembly GCF_055569945.1. NCBI lineage: Bacteria > Bacillati > Actinomycetota > Actinomycetes > Kitasatosporales > Streptomycetaceae > Streptomyces > Streptomyces sp. NPDC031340. The sequence continues at coordinate 192,442 of NZ_JBVIIE010000004.1, read as the reverse complement.
AGGACGATGGGTACGACGGCCGGGGATTCGACCCCGATGACGATTTCGAGCCCGAACTCGACCCCGAGCCCGAACGGGAGCACCGGCGGCACGAGCCGTCCCTCCCGTCACACGGCGCACACCAGTCCCAGAGGGACGAAGAAGTGCGTGTCGTGCAGCCGCCGGCACCGCGTGAACCGGTCGCTCGGTCCGCTTCGCTGTCCGCGGAATCCGGCCGCCCGGCGCGTATCGCGCCCGTGGCGTCCATCACACAAGAACGCGCAAGCCTGGAGAAGAACGCACCGGTGATCATGCCCAAGGTCGTGTCGGAACGAGAGCCTTACCGGATCACCACGCTGCACCCGCGGACCTACAACGAGGCCCGTACCATCGGGGAACACTTCCGTGAGGGCACCCCGGTGATCATGAATCTGACTGAGATGGACGACACAGACGCGAAGCGACTTGTCGACTTTGCGGCCGGTTTGGTGTTTGGTCTTCACGGCAGCATCGAGCGGGTGACGCAGAAGGTGTTCCTGTTGTCGCCTGCTAACGTCGATGTCACGGCGGAGGACAAGGCCCGCATCGCAGAGGGCGGGTTCTTCAACCAGAGCTGAGACGCACCACCGGAGACAGCAGTACACGAGCAGTACCGAGCAGCACGGAAAAAGGGGAGAGGGAAGCACCGAACATGGGCGTGTTCCTGGATGTCGTCTACATCGCGCTGATGTGCTTCCTCATCGTGCTCATCTTCCGGTTGGTCATGGACTATGTCTTCCAGTTCGCCCGCTCGTGGCAACCCGGCAAGGCGATGGTGGTCGTTCTGGAGGCCACCTACACTGTCACTGATCCACCGCTCAAGCTTCTGCGGCGGGTGATCCCGCCGTTGCGTCTCGGGGGCGTGGCGCTCGACCTGTCCTTCTTCGTACTGATGATCATCGTCTACATCCTGATCTCGATCGTGATCCGGCTGTGAGTGATGTGACCTACCGTCTTGCCGACTGCCGACGACTACGTTGAGGTGAAGAGATGCCGTTGACCCCCGAGGACGTGCGGAACAAGCAGTTCACGACCGTCCGCCTCCGAGAAGGCTATGACGAGGACGAGGTCGATGCCTTCCTCGACGAGGTCGAAGCCGAACTGACCCGTCTGCTCCGTGAGAACGAGGACCTGCGCGCCAAACTGGCCGCGGCGACGCGCGCCGCTGCCCAGAACCAGCAGAACATGCGCAAGCCCCCGGAGGGTCCCGGCGGTCCGCAGGATCAGCAGCAGGGTATGCCCCAGCAACAGGGCATGCCTCAGCAGGGCGGCATGCCCCAGCAGGGCGGCATGCCTCAGCAGGGCATGCGAGGACCCGGCGCTCCGGTGCCCGCCGGGATATCGGGCCCGCCGCAGCAGCAGATGGGTGGCCCCATGGGTGGCCCGCCCCAGCTGCCGAGCGGTGCACCGCAGCTGCCCCCCGGTCCCGGCGGTCAGGGCGGTCCGCAGGGTCCCGGCCCGATGGGTCAGGGTCCGGGCATGGGTCAGGGTCCGGGCATGGGCCAGGGTCCGGGCATGGGCCAGGGTCCGGGCATGGGGCAGGGTCCGGGCATGGGCCAGGGTCCGATGCAGTCCCCCATGCAGCAGCAGATGGGCGGCCCGATGGGCGGTCCCATGGGCGGTCCGATGGGCGGCCACGGACAGGGCCCCGGTGGCGACAGCGCCGCCCGTGTCCTCTCGCTGGCCCAGCAGACCGCCGACCAGGCGATCGCCGAGGCCCGCAGCGAGGCCAACAAGATCGTCGGCGAGGCCCGCAGCCGCGCCGAGGGTCTCGAGCGTGACGCCCGCGCCAAGGCCGACGCGCTGGAGCGGGACGCACAGGAGAAGCACCGCGTCGCGATGGGCTCCCTGGAGTCCGCCCGCGCCACGCTGGAGCGCAAGGTCGAGGACCTGCGCGGCTTCGAGCGCGAGTACCGCACGCGTCTGAAGTCGTACCTGGAGTCGCAGCTGCGCCAGCTGGAGACCCAGGCCGACGACTCCCTCGCCCCGCCGCGTACTCCGGCCGCGGCCTCCCTGCCGCCGTCCCCGGCGCCCTCCATGGCTCCGGCCGGCGCGAGTGCCCCGTCGTACGGCGGCGGCAACCCGGGGATGGGCGGTGCGCCGAGCCCGGCCGCTCCGTCCTACGGCGGTCAGCAGCAGATGTCCCCGGCGATGACCCAGCCGATGGCGCCGGTCCGCCCGCAGGGCCCGTCGCCGATGGGGCAGGCCCCCTCGCCGATGCGCGGCTTCCTCATCGACGAGGACGACAACTGACGGCCGCGTAGTACGCCGCAGGCGTCGGCAGCGTTCCACAGGGCGGGGCCCCGGATCTGATCCGGGGCCCCGCCCTGTTACGCGTGTTGATCCCGGTTCCGGCCGGCGGGAGCCGGGGCCCGGGTGGCTGTGTCCCCAGGCCCGTGTTCCGGGCGCCCGTGCCCCGGGAGGTCCCTCGCACTACGGGCGCCGGTGCCCTGGGGTGCTTCCTCGCACTCCGGGCGCCCGCACTTCCGGCGCCTGTGCTTCGAGCGCTCGTGTTCCGGGTGCTCGTGTGCCGACGGCCCGGCTCCCGTGGGGGAGGCCGGGCCGTCGGGCGCCGTGCGGTTACGCCTTGCGCAGGCGGAAGGTGAGGGACAGGCCCTCGTCGGTGAACGGGTCGCCGTAGGAGCCGTCCGCCTCGCCCTGGGCGAAGTCCGTGGCCAGGACCTCGTCGGCGATCAGAGCCGCGTGCTCGGACAGGGCCGCGATCACCGCGGGGTCCGTGGACGTCCAGCGCAGGGCGATGCGGTCGGCCACGTCCAGGCCGCTGTTCTTGCGGGCCTCCTGGATGAGGCGGATCGCGTCCCGGGCGAGACCCGCCCGGCGCAGCTCCTCCGTGATCTCCAGGTCCAGGGCGACCGTGGCGCCCGCGTCGGAGGCCACCGACCAGCCCTCGCGCGGGGTCTCGGTGATGATGACCTCGTCGGGGGCGAGGGCGACGGTCTCGCCGTCGACCTCCACCGCGGCCGTGCCCTCGCGCAGGGCGAGAGACAGCGCGGCGGCGTCGGCGTTCGCGATGGCCTTCGCCACGTCCTGCACCCGCTTGCCGAACCGCTTGCCCAGGGCACGGAAGTTGGCCTTGGCGGTGGTGTCCACCAGGGAGCCGCCGACCTCGGACAGTGTCGCGAGGGAGCTGACGTTCAGCTCCTCGGTGATCTGTGCGTGCAGCTCGGGGTGGAGGGCCTCGAAGCCCGCGGCCGCCACCAGTGCGCGGGACAGCGGCTGGCGGGTCTTGACGCCCGACTCCGCGCGCGTGGCGCGGCCCAGTTCGACGAGACGGCGGACCAGGACCATCTGCTTCGACAGCTCCGGGTCGATGGCCGACAGGTCGGCCTCCGGCCAGGACGCCAGGTGGACGGACTCCGGGGCGCCGGGCGTGACCGGCACCACCAGGTCCTGCCACACCCGCTCGGTGATGAACGGGGTCAGCGGGGCCATCAGCCGGGTGACCGTCTCGACGACCTCGTGCAGGGTGCGCAGCGCGGCCTTGTCGCCCTGCCAGAAGCGGCGGCGGGAGCGGCGCACGTACCAGTTCGACAGGTCGTCGACGAAGGCCGACAGCAGCTTGCCGGCCCGCTGGGTGTCGTACGCCTCCAGGGACTGGGTCACCTGGTCGGCCAGCGCGTGCAGTTCGGACAGCAGCCAGCGGTCCAGCAGGGGGCGGTCGGCGGGGGCCGGGTCCGCCTCCGACGGCGCCCAGTCGGAGGTGCGGGCGTACAGGGCCTGGAAGGCGACCGTGTTCCAGTAGGTGAGGAGGGTCTTGCGGACCACCTCCTGGATGGTGCCGTGGCCCACGCGGCGGGCCGCCCACGGGGAGCCGCCGGCCGCCATGAACCAGCGGACCGCGTCGGCGCCGTGCCGGTCCATCAGCGGGATCGGCTGCAGGATGTTGCCCAGGTGCTTGGACATCTTGCGGCCGTCCTCGGCGAGGATGTGGCCCAGGCACACGACGTTCTCGTACGACGACTTGTCGAAGACCAGCGTGCCGACCGCCATCAGCGTGTAGAACCAGCCGCGGGTCTGGTCGATGGCCTCGGAGATGAACTGCGCCGGGTAGCGGCTCTCGAACAGTTCCTTGTTCTTGTACGGGTAGCCCCACTGCGCGAACGGCATCGAGCCCGAGTCGTACCAGGCGTCGATGACCTCCGGCACGCGCGTGGCCGTCCTGCCGCAGGCGTCCTTCGGGCAGGCGAAGGTGACGTCGTCGATGAACGGGCGGTGCGGGTCGAGTCCCGACTGATCGTTGCCGGTCAGCTCGGTGAGTTCCGCGCGGGAGCCGACGCAGGTGAGGTGGTCGTCCTCGCACCGCCAGATCGGCAGCGGGGTGCCCCAGTAGCGGTTGCGGGACAGCGCCCAGTCGATGTTGTTGTTCAGCCAGTCGCCGTACCGGCCGTGCTTGACCGTCTCCGGGAACCAGTTGGTGTTCTCGTTCTCCTGCAGCAGGCGGTCCTTGATGGCCGTCGTGCGGATGTACCAGGACGGCTGCGCGTAGTAGAGGAGCGCGGTGTGGCAGCGCCAGCAGTGCGGGTAGCTGTGCTCGTACGGGATGTGCTTGAACAGCAGGCCGCGGCTCGCCAGGTCCGCCGTGAGCTTCTCGTCGGCCTTCTTGAAGAAGATGCCGCCTACAAGAGGGACGCTCTCCTCGAAGGTGCCGTCCGGGCGGACCGGGTTCACCACGGGCAGGCCGTAGGCGCGGCAGACCTTGAGGTCGTCCTCACCGAAGGCGGGGGACTGGTGGACCAGACCCGTACCGTCCTCGGTCGTGACGTACTCGGCGTTGACCACGTAGTGGGCCGGTTCGGTGAACTCCACGAGCTCGAACGGACGCCGGTACGTCCAGCGCTCCATCTCGGCGCCCGTGAAGGTCTGCCCGGTGCTCTCCCAGCCCTCGCCGAGCGCCTTGCCGAGCAGCGGCTCGGCGACCACGAGCTTCTCCTCGCCGTCGGTCGCGACGACGTAGGTGACCTCCGGGTGCGCGGCGACCGCGGTGTTGGACACCAGGGTCCAGGGGGTGGTCGTCCAGACGAGCAGCGCGGCCTCGCCGGCGAGCGGGCCGGAGGTGAGCGGGAAGCGGACGTACACGGACGGGTCCACGACCGTCTCGTAGCCCTGCGCCAGCTCATGGTCGGACAGGCCGGTGCCGCAGCGCGGGCACCAGGGGGCGACGCGATGGTCCTGGACCAGCAGCCCCTTGCCGAAGATCTCCTTCAGCGACCACCAGACGGAGTCGATGTACTCCGGGTCCATGGTGCGGTAGGCGTCGTCGAGGTCGACCCAGTAGCCCATGCGGGTCGTCAGCTCGGTGAAGGCGTCGGTGTGCCGGGTCACCGACTCACGGCACTTCTCGTTGAACTCGGCGATCCCGTACGCCTCGATGTCCGGCTTGCCGGAGAAGCCCAGCTCCTTCTCGACCGCCAGCTCCACCGGCAGGCCGTGGCAGTCCCAGCCGGCCTTGCGGGCCACGTGGTAGCCGCGCATGGTGCGGAAGCGGGGGAAGACGTCCTTGAAGACGCGCGCCTCGATGTGGTGGGCGCCCGGCATGCCGTTCGCGGTGGGCGGGCCCTCGTAGAACACCCACTCGGGGCGGCCCTCGGACTGCTCCAGGGTCTTGGCGAAGATCTTCTGCTCGCGCCAGAATTCGAGCACCGCGTGCTCGAGCGCGGGCAGGTCGACCTGGGCGGGCACCTGGCGGTACGTCGGCGTTGTCATCAGCGAGCTTCCTCCGGCGGACTTGCTGCCTTCCGTCCGGAGGGACGAGAGCGACGACTGCGCGTACGTCCTGCCGCACGCCGTCCACGCCGGTCTCGGCGCGCTCCCGCGGTACCACCCTCCTTGGCCCCCGGCGCGTTCCGCACGCCGATGAGCCCCCTCATTGGGGTCGCGATGCCGGTTCTACTGGCCCGTGGGGCGTTCTTCCGGCGGCTCCGGGGTGATCTTCGCGTCGCGCTCGCCCCCGGGCTCCCACCGTCCCCGGGTCGCTCTGGGCTGCGTACGCCGCTACTCGTCCCCATCCACGCTTTTCGCTGGGCCCAGTGTACGGCGCTGCGGGGACAGCGGCCGACCGGTTTTCCGGCACCGGACGCGGGGCGCGCGACGGGGGCGGGGGCGACCCGAACGGGGGCTCGCGGGCCCGTCCGCGATCCGGGACCCGAGTCTCGGCGGATTACCCGGCGGGGAGCTGGGCACAACGGATGCAGGCTCGCAGCGCGGGTGTGCGAGCCGGGCGAATCGGGCGGTGTGCCCCGTTGCCGCGGGACGCAAGTCGATTTATCGTCCCAGCACGATTCGCGAGCTAGATCACGTATGTGAAGGGACGCGGCCATGGTGGCGAAGAAGACCGCCGTACAGCAGCCGGCGTCCGGCAGGGCCACACGTGCCTCCGGCGGTGCGGCCAAGGACGTGAGCGGGGCGAAGAGCGGGCGGGCAGATGCCACGGCGCGCACGGCGAAGCCGGCCGCCGGGGCGGCTCCCGCGAGGAAGACGGCGGCGGGGAAGGACGCCACCGAGAAGTCCGTGACGAAGGCCACGAAGAAGTCCGTGACCGAGAAGGCCGCCGAAAAGCCGGCGGCCCCGAGGACGACGGCCCCGAGGAAGGCGGCCCCGAAGGCGGCCGACGGCGGTGAAGCCGCCGCCGGGAAGGGCACGGCCAGGCGGAGCGCGGTCGCCGAGGCCGCCACCGAGAAGGGCTCGGCCGGCAGGAGCGCGGTCGCCAAGACCGCGACCACGACGACCACGGCCACCACGGCCACGGCCGGGAAGAGTAAGGCCGGGCAGAGCGCGGCCGAGAAGAGCACGGCCAAAACGGCGGGCGCGGCCGAGGCCGCGAAGCAGACGGGAGCCACGACAGTGGTTGCGAAGAAGACTCCTGGCACGCCCACGACGGCGACGGCCCTCACCGAGGCGCGGATCGCCACGGTGGAGCCGGGCGAGCTCGCGGTACGCCCCGGTGAGGACCCATGGACCCCGGAGGAGGTCGAGGAGGCCCGCGCGGAACTGATGTCCGAGGACGCCCGGCTGCGCGCCGAGATCAGCTCCTCGGAGGCCTCTCTGGTGGGCCTCATGCGGGACTCCGGGGACGGCGCCGGCGACGACCAGGCGGACACCGGCACCAAGAACATCACGCGCGAGCACGAGCTGGCCCTCGCGGCCAACGCGCGCGAGATGCTCATCCAGACCGACCGGGCGCTGGAGAGGCTCGAAGCGGGCACCTACGGCCTGTGCGAGAACTGCGGCGAGCCCATCGGCAAGGCGAGGATGCAGGCGTTCCCGAGGGCCACGCTGTGCGTGGAGTGCAAGCAGAAGCAGGAACGCCGGTACTGAGGGCGCCCGGGGACGTGCCGTACCCTCGTCTCCAGTCAGGTACTAGGCGAGGGACTCACGTGGCAGAGGCGGAGCGCATCATCGGTACGCCGGACACCCCAGAGGCGGCGGGGGCCGGGCCGGAGCAGGACCAGACCGCTCGGCCCCGGGGCAGGCGCCGGATCGCCGTGCTGTTCGCGGTGGCCGCCCTGGCGTACCTGCTCGATCTGGGCAGCAAGCTGCTCGTGGTGGCCAAGCTGGAGCACCACCCGCCGGTCGAGGTCTTCGGCGACTGGCTGAAGTTCGAGGCGATCCGCAACGCGGGCGCGGCCTTCGGCTTCGGCGAGGCCTTCACCGTGATCTTCACGGTGATCGCGGCGGCCGTGATCGTGGTGATCGCGCGCCTCGCCCGCAAGCTCTACAGCCTGCCGTGGGCGGTCGCGCTCGGCCTGCTGCTGGGCGGCGCGCTCGGCAACCTCACCGACCGGATCTTCCGCTCGCCGGGGATCTTCGAGGGCGCGGTCGTCGACTTCATCGCGCCCAAGAACTTCGCCGTCTTCAACCTGGCCGACTCGGCGATCGTATGCGGCGGAATCCTGATCGTGCTGCTGTCCTTCCGGGGCCTCGACCCGGACGGGACCGTCCACAAGGACTGAATCCCTCCGCAAGGACCGAACGCGTCCGCAAGGACCGATTCCGTCCACGCGGGGCGGGCCCCGGGGAGGCCGGGGGCGAGCACGCGTACGGGACTGTCTCACCCGTCCGGCATACTCGACGGGTGAGCACGATTCCCGAGATCCGTACCCTGCCCGTGCCCGACGGCCTGGAGGGCGAGCGCGTCGACGCCGTCATCTCCCGCATGTTCGGCTTCTCCCGCACCAAGGCCGCGGAGCTGGCCGGGGCGGGCAAGGTGCTGGTCGACGGCGCGGTCGTCGGCAAGTCGGAGCGGGTGCACGGCGGCGCCTGGCTCGAGGTCGAGATGCCGCAGGCGCCCGCCCCGGTGCAGGTCGTCGCGGAGCCGGTCGAGGGCATGGAGATCGTGCACGACGACGATGACGTGGTCGTGATCGTCAAGCCGGTGGGCGTGGCCGCGCACCCGTCGCCGGGCTGGACCGGGCCGACGGTCATCGGCGGGCTGGCCGCGGCCGGGTACCGCATCTCGACCTCCGGCGCCGCCGAGCGCCAGGGCATCGTGCACCGCTTGGACGTGGGCACCTCGGGCCTCATGGTGGTCGCCAAGTCGGAGTACGCGTACACCTCGCTCAAGCGCCAGTTCAAGGAGCGCACGGTCGACAAGCGCTACCACACGCTCGTGCAGGGCCACCCCGATCCCACCAGCGGCACCATCGACGCGCCCATCGGCCGTCATCCCCAGCACGACTACAAGTGGGCGGTCACGGCCGACGGCAAGCCCTCCGTCACGCACTACGACCTCATCGAGGCGTTCCGCGCGGCCTCCCTCCTCGACGTCAAGCTGGAGACCGGCCGCACCCACCAGATCCGCGTCCACATGGCCGCCCACCGCCACCCCTGCGTCGGCGACCTCACCTACGGCGCCGACCCGACCCTCGCCAAGCGGCTGCACCTGACCCGCCAGTGGCTGCACGCCGTGCGCCTCGGCTTCGAGCACCCCGGCGACGGGCAGTGGGTCGAGTTCGCCTGTGACTACCCGGCCGACCTGCAGAGCGCCCTGGACCAGGTCCGCGAGGAGACCTACGGATGAGCCTGCCGTCCTACCGGGTGCGGGTCGCCGAGCACGCCGCCGACCGCGAGGCCTGCTTCGCCCTGCGCAAGGAGGTCTTCGTCCGCGAGCAGGGCGTGCCCGAGGACCTGGAGTACGACGAGTACGACGCCGTCGCCGTGCACCTGCTGGCGGTGCGCGAGGACGGGGTCGCCCTCGGCACCGGACGGCTGCTGTACGGCGAGGCGGCCGCGGCGAAGACCGGCGGCGACTCGGCGGTCGGCTCCCTGGGACGGCTCGCCGTGTCTTCGGAGGCTCGCGGACTCGGCATCGGCGTCGCGCTGGTCCAGGCCGTCGAGGAGGCCGCACGCGCGCTGGGGCTGGCCGCGGTGGACCTGCACGCGCAGACCCACGCCCTGGGATTCTACGAGCGGCTGGGGTACGAGGCGTACGGGCCCGAGTACCCGGAGGCGGGGATACCGCACCGGGCGATGCGGCGCACGCTGTAGCCAGGAGCGGCACGCCCTGTGGCCGGGAGCTGCGCCCGCTGTGGCCGGGAGCGGCGCCCGCTGGCCGGGAGGCCGTAATCGCTGGTCGCCGCGGTGGCGTGGCAGGCTGGAGGCCTGCCGTCCGTCCGTCGACCCGCCCGGAGCGCTGACCGTGGATCAGTTGGCCCTGTTGTTCGTGCTCTTGCTCGGGGCCCTGGTGAGCGTCCCTGTCGGAGACCGGTTCGGACTGCCGGCGCCGGTGCTGATGACGCTGCTCGGGATCGTCCTCGCCGTGCTCGACTTCGTCCCGAACGTCGACGTGCGGCCCGAGCTGATCCTGCCGCTGCTGCTGCCGCCCCTGCTGTACGCGGCGGTGCGGCGGACGTCCTGGCGACAGTTCGCGGCCAACCGGCGGCCGATCTTCCTGCTGGCCGTGGCGCTGGTGTTCGTCACCATGGCCGCGGTGGCCGCCGTGGCCGGCGCGATCGTGCCGGGGCTGCCGGTCGCCGCGGCCTTCGCGCTCGGCGCGCTGGTCGCGCCGCCCGACCCGGTCGCGGCCACCGCGGTCGCGGGACAGCTGGGGCTGCCGCGCCGGCTGGTGTCCATCCTGGAGGGCGAGGGCCTGTTCAACGACGTGACCGCGATCGTGCTGTACCACGTCGCGATCACCGCCGTCGTCACCGGTTCCTTCTCGGCCTGGCGGGCCGGGCTGGACCTGGTGCTGTCCGCCGTCGTGGCCGTCGTGGTGGGGCTGGCGCTCGGCTGGGGCGCCAACAGGCTGCTGGACCTGCTGGGGGACGCCACCCTGCAGATCGGGCTCACGCTGCTGGTGCCGTACGCCTCCTACGTGCTGGCGGAGGAACTGCACGGCTCGGGCGTGCTCGCCGTGCTGACCACCGCGCTGTTCCTCGCCGAGTACGCCACCGATGCCGACGACGTGATGATCCGGCTCGCCGGGCACACCTTCTGGAACATCGTCGACACGCTCGTCACCGGTGTGGCGTTCGGGCTGATCGGACTCGAACTGCACAACGCGATCCGGACGGCGTCCGGGCGGTGGGGCGAGATGCTCGGGTGGGCGGCGGCGGTCGTGGCCGTGGTGGTGCTGGTGCGGCTGGCCTGGCTGCTGCCGGCCACCTGGCTCACCAAGCGGCTGCACGCCCGGCGGGACCACGACGAGGACATCCCGGCGAGCTGGCGGGAGACCGTCGTCATGTGGTGGTCCGGGATGCGCGGCGTGGCCTCGGTGGCGCTGGCGCTGGCTATCCCGCTGACGACCGACGACGGCTCGCCCTTTCCCGACCGCGACGAGATCGTGTTCATCGCCTTCGGGGTGATCATGGCGACCCTGGTGCTGCAGGGGCTGACGCTGCCGTGGCTGGTGAAGCGGCTCGGGGTGCGCGCCGACACCGAGCGCGAGAAGGACTTCGAGAAGGCGCTCGCGACCCGGGCCGCGAAGGCGGCGAAGAAGCGGCTGCGGGAGATCGAACAGGTGGAGGAGTTGTCGGACGAGCTGTCCGAGCAGATGCAGCGTCGGGCCTTCGACATCGGGCTGCGCATCAGCCCGGAGATCGGCGAGGACGAGCGGCGCGAGGACCACGAGATGCGGGTACGGCGGCTGAAGCGGGTGCGGCGCATCCAGAACGAGATGCTGAGCGCGGCGCGGCACGAGGTGCTGGCGGCGCGCAGCGAGCCGGGGGCCGATCCCGAGGTGGTGGACCGGGTGCTGCGCCACCTCGACGTGCGCAGCATGCGGTGAGGCGGCGGGCGCGGCACCGGCGTGGCCGACGGCGAAGGTGCTCGCCGTCGGCGGCCCGCCGTTTGTAGGGTCTGTCCATGGCTCGCAACGTGGTGATCAGTGGTGGCGGTACGGGGATCGGGCTCGCCGCGGCCCGTGTCTTCGCCGAGGACGGGGACCGGGTGCTGCTGGTCGGGCGCCGGGGCGACGTGCTGGAGCGGGCGGACGTGCCCGGCGCGGCCACGTACGCCGCCGATCTCAGCGACCCGGGTGCCGTGCGCGGACTCGCCGCCTACGTGGAGCGGGAGATCGGCGCCGTCGACGTGCTGGTGCACGGGGCCGGGGGCAACGGGCGGCTCGAGGAGCCGGCCGGCGCCGACGACCCGCTCGACCGTGTCGCGCACGAATGGACCGTCAACTTCCGGCTCAACACCCTGACCGCGGCGCTGCTCACCGAGGGGCTGAAGGACCGGCTGGCCTCTCCCGGCGGGCGCGTGCTGTTCATCAGCTCCATCGCCGCCTGCCGGGGCTCCGGCAGCGGCGCGTACGGCGGGGCCAAGGCCGCGCTGCACCCCTACGCCCACGACCTGGCCCGCGTGCTGGGGCCGCGCGGGATCACCGTGAACGTCGTCGCGCCCGGCTACATCGAGGGCACCGGCTTCTTCGGCCCGGGCATCGACCCGGCCCGCCGCGAACGGCTGGTCGGCGAAACCCTCGACAAGCGCGCGGGCACCCCCGGAGACGTCGCCGCGACCCTGCACTGGCTCGCCTCACCGGGCGCCGGACACATCACCTCGCAGATCGTCCAGGTCAACGGCGGAGCCGAGCGCGGGCACTGAGCCCGCGCACCGAGCCCGCGCACCCGCTCAGCCCCTGCCCTTCCGCTCAGCCCCTGCCCTTCCGCCCGGCCCGTCCGCTCAGCCCCGGCCCGTCCGCGGTGTCTCCTGGGCGCGGCGCACGGCCGCGCCGTCCCGGGCCGCGCCGTCCCGGGCCGCCCGGATGATTCCGTCGGTGGACGTCCGGGGCGGCGGCAGCGTCGCGTCGGCCGTGTTGACGCGGGGCAGCGCGTAGGGGTGGTGCTCGCTCAGCCAGCGGATCATCCGCTCGCGGACCGTCACCCGCACCGTCCAGATGTCGTCCGCGTCCTTGGCCGTCACCAGCGCCCGCACCTGGATGGTGTTCGGGGTGGAGTCCGTGACGGCCACGCCGTAGTCGCGGCCGTCCCAGGCAGGGCAGGAGCGCAGGATGTCGCGGAGCTGCTCGCGCATCGCCTCCACCGGCGCCGAGTGGTCGAGGTGCCAGTAGACGATGCCCGTCATCTGGCTGCTGCCGCGCGACCAGTTCTCGAACGGCTTGGAGGTGAAGTACGACACCGGCATGGTGATCCGGCGCTCGTCCCACGTCCGCACCGTCAGGAACGTCAGCGTGATCTCCTCGACCGTGCCCCACTCGCCGTCCACCACGACCGTGTCGCCGAGGCGCACCATGTCGCCGAAGGCGATCTGCAGCCCGGCGAACATGTTGCTGAGCGTGGACTGCGCGGCGACACCGGCGACGATGCCGAGGATGCCCGCCGAGGCCAGCAGCGAGGCGCCGGCCGCCCGCATCGCCGGGAACGTCAGCAGCATCGCGGCCACGGCCACCACGCCCACGATCGCGGAGACCACCCGCATGATCAGCTCGACCTGGGTGCGGACCCGCCGGACCCGCGCCGGGTCGCGGTGGACGCGGGCGTAACGGCTGTACGACGTCTCGACGACCGCCGCCGCGATCCGGATCACCAGCCAGGCCGCCGACCCGATCAGCACCAGGGTCAGGGTCCGGCCCACGCCGACCCGGTGCTGCGGCAGCAGGTCCGCCTGGTCGTAGGACCCTCTGAGCAGGGCCGTGCACAGCACGAGCTGGTAGGGGACGCTGGCACGGCGCAGCAGACCCCACAGCGGGGTCTCGTGGTGCCGCGCGTCGGCCTTGCGCAGCAACTGGTCGGTGACCCAGCCGATGGCCAGCGTCAGCACGACCGAGCCGCCGAGCACGATCAGCGGACGCAGTACGTTCTCCATGCCGTCGAACCTAACCGGCACCGGGCGGGCACGAACATGTGACTTTCACGCGTTCCTGGGTACGGCCGCCGGCAGGCGTTGTCAGACCCCGCTGGCACCATGGCCCCATGAACCTCATGCTCTTTCACTCCACCTACGGCCTCAGGCCCGCGGTGCGCCAGGCCGCGGACCGACTGCGCGACGCCGGACACGAGGTGTGGACCCCGGACCTCTTCGAGGGGCGCACGTTCGACACGGTCGAGGAAGGCAGGGCCTGCAAGGACGAGATCGGCCAGGACGAGCTGCTGAGACGGGCCGTGCTGGCCGCCGCCCCCTACTCGGAACGCGGACTGGTGTACGCCGGGTTCTCCCTCGGCGCGGCCGTCGCCCAGACCCTGGCGCTCGGCGACGACAAGGCACGCGGGCTGCTGCTCCTGCACGGCACCTCGGACATCGCGCCGAACGCCTCCGCGGACGGCCTGCCGGTCCAGCTGCACGTGGCCGAGCCGGACGCGTTCGAGCCCGACGACTGGCTGAGCGCCTGGTACCTGCAGATGGGCAGGGCGGGTGCCGATGTCGAGGTGTACCGGTATGCCGGGGCCGGTCACCTGTACACCGACCCCGGCCTGCCGGACCACGACGCGGAGGCGGCCGAGGCCACCTGGCGGACGGCGCTAGGCTTCCTGGAGTCGCTCCGGTGATCCGCTACACCGGGTCGTAGGTCCGTTCCACCTTCTGCGTGCCGCTGCGGGTGCGGTACGAGCGGGCCCACGACGAGGTCGCGTTCGCGGACGTGCGGTCGGACAGGACGTAGTAGTCCATCTGCGCGCGCTCGGCCGTGACGTCCAGGACGCCGTAGCCGTGCCGGTCGGTGTCGACCCAGTGCACGTGCCGGTTGGCGGCCTTGATGATCGGCGCGGCGATCGCGGAGACCGTGCCCTCGGGGACCTTCACGATGTCGTCGAGGTTGTCGGAGGTCACCGAGGTGACCACGAACTCCGTGGCGGCCGAGGCGGACAGCGGGTAGGTGCCGGCGTCCACGGGCACGTCGTTGGCCCACGCCATGTGGATGTCGCCGGTGAGGAAGACGGTGTTGCGGATCGCGTTGGACCGCAGGTGGGCCAGCAGTTCCCGCCGGTCGTCGGTGTAGCCGTCCCACTGGTCGGTGTTGAGGGCGAGGCCCTCCTTCGGCAGCCCGAGCAGCTCGGCGAGCGGCTTCAGCAGGTCGGCGGAGAGGGAGCCGATGGCGAACGGCGAGATCATCACCGAGTTGCCGACCAGCCGCCAGGTGGTGTCGGACGTCTTCAGCCCCGTCTTCAGCCAGTCGAGCTGGGCGCGCCCGGTGATCGTGCGGTCCGGGTCGTCGACCGAGCCGCTGCCGATCTTGGCCTGCTGCGAGCGGAACGAGCGCAGGTCGAGCAGCGACAGGTCGGCGAGCTTCCCGAAGCGCAGCCGGCGGTAGGTGGTGCCGGCGGTCGCCGGGCGGACCGGCATCCACTCGAAGTAGGCCTGCTTGGCGGCCGCCTGACGGGCCGACCAGGTGCCCTCGGCGCCCTCGGTGTGGTTCTCGGCGCCGCCCGACCAGGCGTCGTTGGCGAACTCGTGGTCGTCCCAGATCGCGATGACCGGCGCCCTGTGGTGCAGCGCCTGCAGATCGGGGTCGGTCTTGTACCTGCCGTGGCGGGTGCGGTAGTCGGCGAGCGTGAGGATCTCGTGGGTGGGCGCGTGCGGCCGTACGACGGTCCCGCGGGTGCCGTAGTCGCCGCTGCCGTACTCGTAGATGTAGTCCCCGAGGTGCAGCCAGGCGTCCAGGTCGCCGCGGGCCGCGAGATGGCGGTACGCGGAGAACCAGCCGGCCTCCCAGTTGGCGCAGGAGACCACGCCGAAGCGCAGGCCGGACACCGCCGCGTCCGCCGCCGGCGCGGTGCGGGTGCGCGCCGGCGGGGAGTCGGTGCCGCCCGCGGAGAAGCGGAACCAGTAGTCGGTGGCCGGCTGCAGGCCGCGCACGTCGGCCTTGACGGTGTGGTCGGAGGCGGCGGTCGCGGTGACGGACCCCTCGGCGACGACGTCCGTGAACGCCTTGTCCCGGGCGACGACCCAGCCGACCTCGGTGTCCGGGCCGAGCCCGGAGCCGGGCACGGCCTCGGCGGTGGGGGTCACGCGGGTCCACAGCAGGATGCCGTCGGGCAGCGGGTCGCCGGAGGCGACACCGTGCAGGAAGGCGGGGGTGCCGGCGGCCGCACGGGCGGGCAGCGCGGCGGCCAGTGGGCCGGCCAGGACGGCGGTGGCCGCGGCGGCCTTGACGATCGTACGGCGGCGCGGCGTAAGCGAGTTGACGCTTTCGGCGGGCGCGGATGCTCTGTATCGACTGGTCACGACCGATCAGGTTACTGATCGGTATGAACGGGAGCGGGCGAACTCGGAAAGTTCGCCCGCTCTTCCGCTGAAGGTCGCCTCGGACGGTCCGTCAGCCCTTCAGTGCCGCCCCGACCACCTGGTTGAACTGGTCCACCGTCATGGGCGGGTTGCCGTTGCTGTCGGCGGTGAGCATCTTGCCGTTCATGACCAGGCTCGGGGTGCCGGTGACGCCGTCCTTGTTGGTGTCGAAGGTCTTCGACATGGCGAGCGCCCAGGCGTCGTAGGTGCCCTTCTTCACCGCGTTCTGGAAGCCGGCGTTGTCCTTCAGAGCCGGAACGGTCTGGGCGACCTTGATCAGGTAGTCGTCGCTCTTGAACTTGTCGTCCGACTCCTCGGGGTGCCACTTCTTCGAGTACAGCGCGGTCTTGTACTCCAGGAACGCCTCGTCGCTCACGTTCAGCGCGGCGCCCATGGCGCTCATCGCGTTCTTCGAGCCCTCGCCGCGCGAGCCGATCTGGCCCTTGCCGAGGGAGTCGCCGTCGAGGAACGTGCCGCCGACGTACTGGAGCTTGTACTTGCCGCTGTCGAGGTCCTTCTTCACCGTCGGGCCGACGGTTTCCTCGAACTGGGCGCAGATCGGGCAGCGCGGGTCCTCGTAGATCTTCAGCGTCTTCTTGGCGCTCGCCTTGCCGATGACGACCGTCGTGCCGTCGGTGCCGGTGGTGTTGGCCGGCGCGACGACCTTCTCGTCCTTCACGGCCTCCCAGTGGCCGGGCTTGTTCGCCTGGACGACGGCGTAGCCTATGCCGCCGGCCGCGGCCAGCACGGCGACGACCGAACAGGCCACGATGACCTGCCGCTTGACCTTGGACCGCTTGGCCTGGCGCTCGCGTTCCTGACGCAGCCGCTCACGGGCCGCCGTCTTGGCCGTCTGGGTGTTCCGCTTGCTCATATCGATGATCTCCATGTGGGACGCGCACAGGTGGTGCGCGGGAAACGTGTGGGGGTCTGGCGGTACTCAGCTGTGGTTCAGGCGAACGCGGCCGAGCACGGCGGTCCACGCCGCCCCAGGGAGTGCACGAAGAGCCGGTCGCGGACGACGGCGGACCGGCGGACGGGACGCCGCAGGCGCGCCCGCGCCTCGGCGGGCCGGACCGCCACCGCGGCCACCGCGAGCAGCAGCGGCCGGAACGTGGTCGCGGCGACCGCCCGCAGCAGCTGGGCCAGGGCCCGCTCACCGCGGCGCAGCCAGGCGGCGGCGAGCAGCCCGACGCCGACGTGCGCGCCGAGCAGCAGCCAGGCGGTCGCCGGGTCGGCGTGGGCGAGCAGCACGGTGAGCCGGTCGGCGCCGGTGCCTGTCACGTGCGCCAGCGGGCCGCCGACCTCGGTGCGGCTGCCGCACAGCACGTCGAAGCCGAAGGAGCGCAAGGGGCCCGCGACCGGGCCGCCCGCGCGGCCGTAGCAGAGGTGCTGGCCGGTGGTGAAGACCGTGTCGGCGGCCAGTTCCAGCGGGACCAGCGCGGCGGCGATGCGTCCGAAGCCGCGCTCGCCGCCGGCCAGCGCGTAGGCGGCCGTGAACACGGCGGCGGCGACCGCGGCCACCGTGCTGAGCGGCAGCGGGACCCGTGACAGCAGCACGTGCGACGCGGTGCTGAGCGTCACGACGAGCGCCGTGAACACGGCCGCGCGCACGGCTCTCAGCGGGGTCCCGGATATGTCCATAGCGCAGGAGAGTCTGTCACGCCGTGCCGTAAGGGACCCCTAAAGGGTCCCTGTGCGGCGCGGACCGTCAGAGACCCGGAATCCGGCCGTTGCGGAACAGGTCCACGAAGATCTGGTGGTCGGCACGCGCGCGTGCGCCGTAGTCGTGCGCGAAGTCCACCAGCAGGCCCGCGAAGCCGTCCTCGTCGGCGGCGATCGCCGCGTCGATGGCGCGCTCGGTGGAGAACGGCACCAGCGACTCGCCCGAGGTGTCGTCCGCCGCGGAGTGCATGGTCGCCGTGGCCCGGCCGAGGTCGGCCACCACCTGGGCGATCTCCTCCGGGTCGTCGATGTCGCCCCAGTCCAGGTCCACGGCGTACGGCGAGACCTCGGCGACCAGCTGGCCCGCCCCGTCCAGCTCGGTCCAGCCCAGCCAGGGGTCGGCGTGCTGCTGGAGGGCGCGCTGGGAGATCACCGTGCGGTGGCCCTCGTGCTGGAAGTAGTCGCGGATCGCCGGGTCGGTCACGTGGCGGGAGACCGCCGGGGTCTGGGCCTGCTTGATGTAGATCACGACGTCGTTCTCCAGGGCGTCGGTGTGCCCCTCCAGCAGGATGTTGTACGACGGCAGCCCGGCCGACCCGATGCCGATCCCGCGGCGGCCGACGACGTCCTTGACGCGGTAGGAGTCCGGGCGGGCCAGGGACGCCTCCGGCAACGTCTCCAGGTAGCCGTCGAAGGCGGCCAGCACCTTGTAGCGGGTGGCGGCGTCCAGCTCGATGGAGCCGCCGCCCGGCGCGAAGCGGCGCTCGAAGTCGCGGATCTCCGTCATCGACTCCAGCAGCCCGAAGCGGGTCAGCGAACGGGCGTCGCGCAGCGCGTCCAGCAGCGGGCCCTGCGCGGTGTCCAGGGTGAACGGCGGCACCTCGTCGCTCTTGGCGCCGGTGGCCAGGGCGTGCACGCGCTCGCGGTACGCGCCCGCGTAGATCCCCACCAGCTCGCCGATCTGGCCGTCGCTGAGCGCCTTCGCGTAGCCGATCAGCGCGATCGAGGCGGCGAAGCGCTTCAGGTCCCAGGTGAAGGGGCCGACGTACGCCTCGTCGAAGTCGTTGACGTTGAAGATCAGGCGGCCGTTGGCGTCCAGGTAGGTGCCGAAGTTCTCCGCGTGCAGGTCGCCGTGGATCCACACGCGGGAGGTGCGCTCGTCCAGGTACGGCCCGCTGAAGGTCCGCCCGTCGCCGCGCCCGGCGTGCTCCGCGTCCAGGTCGTGGTAGAAGAGGCAGGCCGTCCCCCGGTAGAACGCGAAGGCCGAGGACGCCATCTTCCGGAACTTCACGCGGAACGCGGCCGGATCGGCGGCCAGGAGCTCGCCGAAGGCGGTGTCGAAGACGGCGAGGATCTCCTCGCCGCGCTGCTCGTCGCTGAGCTGGGGGACCGACATCGCTGGGTGCCTCCTGGTGCATGACATGGGTGACGAGAGAGTCGTCACGTCCAACGGGCGAAGATACGCGGGAGTGCCCGCGACCCACGCATGAAGGTACGCGGCGCGGGCCCGCGAGTGTCAGTGCCGAGGCATAGACTTCGACGCTGACCCCAGGACTGTCCGCCAGCCCGTCGCCCCGTGTTTTCCTTGGAGGCCGCCCCGTGTCGAAGCCGCCGTTCACGCACCTGCACGTCCACACCCAGTACTCGCTGCTGGACGGTGCCGCGCGGCTGAAGGACATGTTCAACGCCTGCAACGAGATGGGCATGACGCACATCGCCATGTCCGACCACGGCAACCTCCACGGCGCGTACGACTTCTACCACTCCGCGAAGAAGGCCGGGATCACCCCGATCATCGGGATCGAGGCGTACGTCGCCCCCGAGTCCCGGCGCAACAAGCGCAAGATCCAGTGGGGCCAGCCGCACCAGAAGCGGGACGACGTGTCCGGTTCCGGCGGTTACACCCACAAGACCATGTGGGCGGTGAACAGCACCGGGCTGCACAACATCTTCCGGCTCTCCTCGGACGCGTACGCCGAGGGCTGGCTGCAGAAGTGGCCCCGGATGGACAAGGAGACCATCGCCCAGTGGTCCGAGGGCATCGTCGCCTCCACCGGCTGCCCCTCCGGCGAGCTCCAGACCCGCCTGCGCCTCGGCCAGTACGACGAGGCCCTGAAGGCGGCCGCCGACTACCAGGACATCTTCGGCAAGGACCGCTACTTCCTGGAGCTGATGGACCACGGCATCGAGATCGAGCGCCGGGTCCGCGACGGCCTCCTCGACATCGGCAAGAAGCTCGGCATCCCGCCGCTGGTCACCAACGACTCGCACTACACGTACGCGCACGAGGCCGGCGCCCACGACGCCCTGCTGTGCATCCAGACCGGCAAGAACCTCTCCGACCCCGACCGCTTCAAGTTCGACGGCACCGGCTACTACCTGAAGTCCACCGACGAGATGTACGCCATCGACTCCTCGGACGCCTGGCAGGAGGGCTGCCGCAACACCCTGCTGGTGGCCGAACAGGTCGACACCACCGGCATGTTCGAGAAGCGCGACCTCATGCCCAAGTTCGACATCCCCGAGGGCTACACCGAGGTCACCTGGTTCAAGGAGGAGGTCCGCCGCGGCATGGAGCGCCGCTTCCCGGGCGGCATCCCCGAGGACCGCCAGAAGCAGGCCGACTACGAGATGGACGTCATCATCTCGATGGGCTTCCCCGGCTACTTCCTGGTGGTCGCCGACTTCATCATGTGGGCCAAGAACAACGGCATCGCGGTCGGCCCCGGCCGGGGTTCCGCGGCCGGCTCGATCGTCGCCTACGCCATGGGCATCACCGACCTCGACCCGATCCCGCACGGTCTGATCTTCGAGCGGTTCCTCAACCCCGAGCGCATCTCGATGCCCGACGTCGACATCGACTTCGACGAGCGCAGGCGCGTCGAGGTGATCAGGTACGTGACGGAGAAGTACGGCGCCGACAAGGTCGCCATGATCGGCACCTACGGCACCATCAAGGCCAAGAACGCCATCAAGGACTCCGCGCGCGTGCTCGGCTACCCGTACGCGATGGGCGACCGCATCACCAAGGCCATGCCCGCCGACGTCCTCGGCAAGGGCATCCCGCTGTCCGGCATCACCGACCCCGCCCACCCCCGCTACTCCGAGGCGGGCGAGGTGCGGGCGATGTACGAGAACGAGCCGGACGTGAAGAAGGTCATCGACACCGCCAAGGGCGTCGAGGGCCTGGTGCGGCAGATGGGCGTGCACGCCGCCGGCGTGATCATGTCCAGCGAGACCATCACCGAGCACGTGCCCGTCTGGGTCAGGCACACCGACGGCGTGACCATCACCCAGTGGGACTACCCGAGCTGTGAGTCGCTCGGCCTGCTGAAGATGGACTTCCTCGGCCTGCGCAACCTGACGATCATGGACGACGCCGTCAAGATGGTGAAGTCCAACAAGGGGATCGACATCGATCTCCTGTCGCTCCCGCTGGACGACCCCACGACCTTCGACCTGCTCCAGCGCGGCGACACGCTCGGCGTCTTCCAGTTCGACGGCGGACCCATGCGCTCGCTGCTGCGACTGATGAAGCCGGACAACTTCGAGGACATCTCCGCCGTCTCGGCCCTGTACCGGCCGGGCCCGATGGGCATGAATTCCCACACGAACTACGCGCTGCGCAAGAACAAGCAGCAGGAGATCACGCCGATCCACCCGGAGCTGGAGGCACCCCTCGAAGAGGTCCTGGCCGTCACCTACGGCCTGATCGTCTACCAGGAGCAGGTGCAGAAGGCCGCCCAGATCATCGCCGGCTACTCGCTCGGCGAGGCCGACATCCTGCGCCGCGTGATGGGCAAGAAGAAGCCCGACGAGCTGGCCAAGAACTTCACCATCTTCCAGGCCGGCGCCCGCAAGAACGGCTACAGCGACGAGGCCATCCAGGCGCTGTGGGACGTGCTGGTCCCCTTCGCCGGCTACGCGTTCAACAAGGCGCACTCGGCCGCGTACGGCCTGGTGTCGTACTGGACCGCCTACCTCAAGGCGAACCACCCCGCCGAGTACATGGCGGCCCTGCTGACCTCCGTCAAGGACGACAAGGACAAGTCGGCGGTCTACCTCAACGAGTGCCGCCGCATGGGCATTCGGGTGCTTCCGCCGAACGTCAACGAGTCCGAGGCCAACTTCGCCGCCCAGGGCGACGACGTGATCCTGTTCGGCCTCTCCGCCGTCCGCAACGTCGGTACCAACGTCGTCGAGTCGATCATCAAGTGCCGCAAGGCCAAGGGGAAGTACGCCTCCTTCCCCGACTACCTCGACAAGGTCGAGGCGGTGGTCTGCAACAAGCGCACCACCGAATCGCTGATCAAGGCCGGCGCCTTCGACTCCATGGGGCACACCCGCAAGGGGCTGACCGCGCAGTACGAGCCGATGATCGACAACGTGGTCGCGGTCAAGCGCAAGGAGGCCGAGGGCCAGTTCGACCTCTTCGGCGGGATGGGCGAGGAGAAGAACGACGAGCCCGGCTTCGGGCTGGACGTGGAGTTCTCCACCGACGAGTGGGACAAGACCTACCTGCTCGCCCAGGAGCGGGAGATGCTCGGCCTCTACGTCTCCGACCACCCGCTGTTCGGCCTGGAGCACGTGCTGTCGGACAAGGCCGACGCGGGCATCGCCCAGCTCACCGGCGGCGAGCACGCCGACGGCGCGGTCGTGACGATCGGCGGCATCATCTCGGGCCTGCAGCGCAAGATGACCAAGCAGGGCAACGCCTGGGCGATCGCCACGGTCGAGGACCTCGCCGGCTCCATCGAGTGCATGTTCTTCCCGGCCACCTACCAGCTGGTGTCGACCCAACTCGTCGAGGACGCGGTCGTGTTCGTCAAGGGCCGCCTCGACAAGCGCGAGGACGTGCCGCGCCTGGTCGCGATGGAGCTGCAGGTCCCCGACCTGTCCAACGCGGGCACCAACGCGCCCGTGGTGCTCACCATCCCGGCGGTGAAGGTGACCCCGCCGATGGTCAGCCGCCTCGGCGAGATCCTCAGCCACCACAAGGGCGACAGCGAGGTCCGCATCAAGCTCCAGGGCCCGACCAGGACGACGGTCCTGCGCCTGGACCGGCACCGGGTGAAGCCGGACCCGGCGCTGTTCGGCGACCTGAAGGTGCTGCTCGGGCCGTCCTGCCTGGCGGGCTGAGCGGTCGAAGCGCGCGAGGGGCGCACCCGGTGCGGGTGCGCCCCTCGTCGGCCATGCCCGGGTGGGCGCGGGCCCGGCTAGTTGTGGCCGAGCTTCTTCGGCTTGCGGCCGTGCTCGACGACGTCGGCGGGGCTGGACGCCTCGGTGGCCACCGCGGCCTGCTGCTCCGCGTGCTCAGGAGCCTGCCGCCGGCTGCGCATCTGGTTCCCGCCCTGCTTGCGGTTCTTGTTCTTGGCCATGGAAATCTGCCTCCTTGTGGGGCATCTGGGGGCCAGGGACGGGATCAGATTCACATAGGCTTACAAGGTGTGCATGTCGGACAATTACCGTGCGTGACAGGGGTCATGGGAGCGCGCGGCTCCGAAACGCCACGCCGAAGATCGAGTTCCGGCCGTTTACCCCCGTGCTGTCGGGCAGACTCGAAGCAAGCCGCAAGCAAACCTCCCGGAAAGAGGGTGGATCGCGTGGACCGCTGCATCGTCCTGGTGGACGCCGGGTATCTGCTGGGGGCCGCCGCCAGTCTCCTCGCCGGGGAGCCCTCCCGGTCGCGGATCACCGTCGACCACACCGCGCTCATCCAGGGGCTGCGCGAGCGCGCCGAGTCCGAGACGGAACGGCCGCTGCTGCGCATCTACTGGTTCGACGGCGCCCCCGACCGCGTCCCGCAGCCCGAGCACCGCAGACTGCGCGTGATGCCCCGGGTCACCGTCCGGCTCGGCGCGCTGACCCGCAGCGACGGACGCTGGGCCCAGAAGGGCGTCGACGCCGCCATGCACGCCGAGCTGACCGAGCTGGCCCGCAACCGCGCCTGTTCCGACATCGTCCTCGTCACCGGCGACGGCGACCTGCTGCCGGGCATGATGGCCGCCAAGGAGCACGGGGTCGCCGTGCACCTGTGGGCCGTGCAGGCCGCCGACGGCGACTACAACCAGTCCGAGGACCTGGTCGCCGAGGCCGACGAGCGGCGCGTCCTGGACCGCGCCTGGATCACCAAGGCGGTACGGGCCAAGGAGGTCGGCGGGGTCTGCGCGCCGCCGCCCGCGCCGCGGCCGGAGATCGCCGCGATCCTCTCCGCGCCGCTGCCGGAGTCCGCGCTCGCGGCCGCCGAGCGGCCCGCCGAGGCGGGCGAGCACCCCCCGGCGGCCGCCGCCTCCCGGAACGGCACGCAGGAGCGGGCGTCCGCGCCCAAGGGCGTGCCGACCCCCAAGGACCTGGCGGCGCTGCGCGCCCCCGGCGTCCAGCCCGCCCCGCAGCCCGCGAGCGCGACGCTGCGCTGGTCCTCCGACCGGGGATGGGTGGACCGGCCGGCCGCCGAGCCGCCGGAGGCCGCCTCCATGCCGACGCTGGCGCAGCTGACCACGGCGGAGCAGCGGTGGGCCGACCGGGAGGAGGACATCACCACGGTCGGCGGCGATCCGTTCGAGGTCGGACAGGTGTTCGCGCGGCGGTGGATCGGGCGGCTGGGGGACCAGGGCCATCTGCAGCGGCTGTCCGGCATGTACCCGCGCATCCCGCACCGGATCGACGGGGAGCTGCTGCGGTACGCGGCGCGGTTCGGACTGCTCGCCCACAAGGACGACCAGATCGACGAGCACGACCGTTACGCCATCCGGGCCGGCTTCTGGCGGGAGCTCGACGCCCGGACCGGCACGGAGCGCGCACCGGCGGCCGAGTAGTCCTCCACCGGTGGTTCTTACCGGTGGTCGGTCATCGGCAGTTGTTCACCGGCGGTCGTTCATCAGTGGCTCTTCACCAGTGGTTCTTTACCGGCGCATTCGCTGTTGTCGACCGCCCCGAGACCTGTCGGGGCGTGCGGACCACGTACCCTCGTCCATTGTGAGTACGCGCGCGGCACAGGCACTTCGGCAGGGTGGCGATGTCGTGTGCGCGGTGCGCGGACTGACCAAGACCTATCCGGCGGTGCGCGGACGGCGGGGCGCTCCCGGGACGCCCGCGGTGCGGGCCGTCGACGACGTGCGGCTGGACGTCCGGCGCGGTGAGATCTTCGGGCTGCTCGGGCCGAACGGCGCCGGCAAGTCCACCCTGGTGCGGCAGCTGACCGGGCTGATGCGTCCCGACGCGGGGAGCGTCGAGCTCCTCGGCCACGACATCGTGCGGCACCCGGAGCGGGCGGCTCGCATCCTCGCCTACCTCGGGCAGGAGTCGACCGCCCTCGACGAGCTGACCGTGGCGCTGGCCGCCGAGACGACCGGGCGGCTGCGCGGGCTTCCGGCGCGGCAGGCGCGGGCCGAGCGGGACGCCGTCCTGGACGAGCTGGGCCTCGCGCCCATCGCCGGGCGGCCGCTGAAGAAGCTCTCCGGCGGGCAGCGGCGGCTGGCGTGCTTCGCCGCCGCGCTGGTCGGCCGGCGGCCGCTGCTCGTGCTGGACGAGCCGACCACCGGGATGGACCCGGTGGCGCGGCGGGCCGTGTGGTCCGCCGTGGACCGGCGGCGGGCCGAGCACGGGGCGACCGTGCTGCTCGTCACCCACAACGTCATCGAGGCCGAGACCGTCCTCGACCGGGTCGCCGTCCTCGACCGGGGACGCGTGATCGCCTGCGACACCCCCGGCGGGCTCAAGGAGCAGGTCGCCGGGGAGGTCCGCGTCGACCTGGTGTGGCGCGAGAAGGCCCCGCTGCACGTGCCCGAGGTGGCCGCGCTCAGGGAGCGGGCCGCCGAGTCCGGCCGCCGCTGGACCCTGCGGCTGGCGCCCGAGGAGGCCCGCGCGGCCGTCGCCACCGTCACCGGCGGGGCCGCCTTCGCCGCGCTGGACGACTTCACGCTGGCCACCCCCAGCCTGGAGGACGTGTACCTGGCGCTGGGCGGCGCCGCGCGGCAGGGACTGGTGAAGGTATGAGCACATGGACCGCCGCATCCGTACGCAACAGGGCCGCCGGAGCGAAGAGGAGCAGCACGACGTGAGTGTCGTACCCGCCGATGTCGCGCCGGGCGCGGCCGCGGGCGAGCAGGAGTCCGCCCGCGGCCCGGCCGAGCTGGGACCGCGGGCGCGGCTGTGGCCGTCCCTCGTGGCCGTGTACCGGGCGCAGCTCTCGCGTGCGCGGGTCGCGCGGATCCCGCTGCTGTTCGTGGCGACCTTCCAGTCGGTCGGGATCATGGTCCTGATGCGGGGGGTGGTGAGCGGCGGTGGTGAGGCCAGGTCGGTGGTGGCCGGGTCGTCGGTGCTCGTCGTGGCGTTCGTCGCGCTGAACCTGCTCGCGCAGTACTTCGGGCAGCTGAGGGCCGGCGGCGGGCTCGACCACTACGCCACGCTGCCGGTGCCGCCCGCGTCGGTGGTGCTGGGGGCGGCGGGGGCGTACGCGTCGTTCACCGTGCCGGGGACCGTGGTGACCGCCGTGTTCGGGTGCGTGCTGTTCGGCCTGCCGCTGACCCACCTGTGGGTGCTCGCCGCCGTGATCCCGCTGGCCGGGGCGGCGCTGGCCGGGCTGGGCGCCGCGCTGGGGCTGCTCGCGCCGCGGCCGGAACTGGCGACACTGCTCGGCCAGTTGGGCATGTCCGCGGCGCTGCTGCTCGGGGTGCTGCCGGCCGACCGGATGCCGGAGGTGGTACGGCTCGCCCGCGACCTGCTGCCGTCGACGTACGGGGTGGAGGCCCTCGCCCGGACCTTCGGGGCGCATCCCGACTGGACGTTCGTCCTCGGCGACCTCGCCGTCTGCGGGGTGGTCGGCGTCCTGTCGCTGGCCGTGGCGACCTGGGCGTACCGCAGGGCGGCCGTCCGGTGACGCGCCGTCCACGCACGCCTGGCACGATGGCAGGGTGACCGCACCGTTGACTCCTCCTCCGCCGCCGCATGATCATTCCCCGCACGACGCATGGCAGGCCTCGCCTCCCGGACACACGGCTTCGGTGCCCGAGGCCGCCGGGTACGGCACGTACGGACAGGACGGCCCCGGAATGAAGACCGAAGTGCGGGAGGCCGCCGTCGTGGCGGTGGCGGTGGCGCTCGGCGGGGTGCCGCTGGGCCTGCTGTGGTGGTGGCTGGCGCCGCATGTGCCGCTGGTCGGGGACGCCGTCGACAAGAGCTGGGTCGTCTACCTCGCCGACAGCGAGGGGGAGCAGGCGATCGGCGTCGACGGAACGTTCACCCTGCTCGCGCTGGCGTTCGGCGCGGTGAGCGCCGCCGTGGTGTTCCTGGCGCGCAGGCGCGGCGGAGCGCCGCTCACCGTGGGGCTCGCGGTCGGCGGACTGCTCGGGTCCCTGCTGGCCTGGCGGCTCGGTGTCTGGCTCGGTCCCGCCCAGGACGTGATCGCCCACGCCAAGCAGGTCGGCGAGGGAGTCAGGTTCTCGGCGCCGCTGAAGCTGGGGGCGAAGGGTGCGCTGCTGGCGTGGTCGCTGGGGGCGCTGCTGGTGCACCTCGGGCTGACCGCGCTGTTCGGGCCGCGGGACCCCGAGCCGTACGAGCAGGGCCCCGTCCCGAAGGATCCCTACGGGGCCCCGCTGGCGTGAGTCGGGCGGGCCGGCGCCCGCGGGCGCGGCGCGGCCCCCGGCGGGGCGCCACCGGCCTCAGTACGACCCCTTACGACCCCTTCGACAGGTCCTCGGCACTCGGCCGGGGACCTTCTCGCGTCGAAGGGCGCGTCGAAGGGCGCGTCGAGGGGTCACGCGCGCCCGATCGGCGCCACGACCGCTTCCGTGAGCTCGGCCAGGTCCGCCGGGGACAGCTCGATCTCCAGGCCGCGGCGGCCCGCCGACACACAGATCGTGGCGTGGCCGCTCGCCGAGGCGTCCAGGACCGTGGGCAGCTTCTTGCGCTGGCCCAGCGGGGAGATGCCGCCGCGGACGTAACCCGTGGTGCGTTCGGCGAGGGCCGGGTCCGCCATCGCCGCGCGCTTGCCGCCGGCCGCGGAGGCGAGTGCCTTGAGGTCCAGCTGGCCCGCGACCGGGACGACCGCCACCGTCAGCCGGCCGTCCACGTCCGCCACCAGCGTCTTGAACACCCGCTCCGGCGACACGCCCATCGCCTCCGCCGCCTCCTGCCCGTAGGAGGGGTGGGCGGGGTCGTGGTCGTAGGAGTGGACCGTGTACGGCACCCCGGCGGCGGCGAGGGCCACCGTCGCCGGCGTGCCCCCGGACTGTTGTTGCTGCTTCTTCGACTTCTTCGCCATCCCGGGCCTTCAGGGTCGTCAGTTGAGGCTGGTCGGACCACGGGTGAGGTCCGACGCGGGCAGTGACGGCAGACTACGGAGGATCGCCGTCTCGGAGCGAAGCAGTCTCAGCTCGTCACGCAGCCGGGACGCGGTGTCCGGAGCCTGCAGCAGACGCTGCTTGGTCGGCGTGTCCAGCATCATCGCGGCCGCCACCAGGTACGACACCACGGACGGCTCGTCCGGCAGCTCCGCCCCCGTGGCCAGCGACCGTTCCCGGGCGCCCGCCAGGCGCTTCTGGTACTGCCGGAAGGCGCGCAGCACGCCCTCCGCCAGCGCCCCGGCCTCGTCGCCCGGCTGCTCCTCCAGCGTCTCCAGCTCCGCCGTCAGGAACGGACCCGACGCGTCGACCGACAGCAGGCGCACCCGGGTGGTGCCCGTCGCCAGCACCTCGAAGGTGCCGTCGGCGCGCTCGCGGACGGTGGCCGCGTCCGCCACACAGCCGATCCGGTGGAACGACTTCGCCGGGTCGGGGCCGAAGCCCGCCGCCGGGCCCCGCTCCGGCAGCGCGGTGGGGTCCGGCATGCCGGGCGCGCTGACGGCCACCTCGTGGCCGTCGCGGATCGCCACGACGGCGAACCGGCGTGGTTCCTCCTCGGGCGTCTTCAGCAGTTCGCGCATCATGGCGCGGTAGCGCTCCTCGAAGACGTTGAGAGGCAGCACCAGCCCCGGGAACAGCACCGAGTTCAGGGGGAAGAGCGGAAGCCGGACGGTGGTCACGGCGCAGAAGCCTAATGGCCGCGGGGGCGTGCGCGTCCGGCACGCCCACCGAGTGGATACCCGGACGGCTCTGCGGGACCCGCCGAGTGGATCTCGTCGCGCGCCCTCAGGAAGGCGGCCAGGGGGTCGTCCGAGACCCGGTCCCAGGGGTAGGACGTGGCGTACGGGCCGATCAGGCCGAGCTGGGCGCGGGCGTCCTCCCAGCGCTCCAGCCGGAGCAGGACGTACATCAGTTTGTTACGGACCTCGGCCGGCCAGGGGTCGGCGGCCGGGAAACGGGCGGACAGCGCGATCGCACGGTCGGCCGCCGCGTCCAGCCGCTCCCGCGCCACTCCGGGGCCCGAGCCGTCGGCCAGGTACCACAGGGCCGCCCGCGCGGGCAGCGCCTGGACGAGGGAGTCCGCGGGGGCGTCCTGGGCGGCCAGGTCGGCGAAGTCGAAGCACTCCCGGTGGGAGCCGCGCCAGGAGT
Source organism: Streptomyces sp. NPDC031340 (assembly GCF_055569945.1). NCBI lineage: Bacteria > Bacillati > Actinomycetota > Actinomycetes > Kitasatosporales > Streptomycetaceae > Streptomyces > Streptomyces sp. NPDC031340. The sequence goes on along the minus strand of NZ_JBVIIE010000004.1, from coordinate 163,574 downwards.
CGGCGAGGTAGCACAGGGCCGCCACATGGCAGCCGTAGTGGAGCGGGGCGCGGCGGACCGCGGCCTCCCACAGCTCCTCGAAGTACTTGTGCCCGGCCCGCGCGCCGCGCGCGTGGTCCAGCGCGATCCGCCACGGCACCGGGTCGCGGTCGTCGCCGCGCGCGGCGGCCGTGATCAGCGGGCTCACCTCGCGCAGCAGCTCCGCGCGCGCCGGGGAGTCCCAGGCGCGGTCCACCGCCAGCTGGGCCTCGACGAGCAGCGCGTCCGGGTCCTCCGGGGCGGCGGCGCGCCAGCCCGCCAGCCACTCGCCGCGGGATCGCGCGAAGGCCGCGAGCCGTCTCGCGTACCGGTCGCGGCTCTCCCACTCGGCGTCCGCGCGGGTAGCGGCGAGCAGCGCCGAGGCGGGACCGTGCTCACCGCGCGCGGCCGCGACCAGCGCGGGCGCCAGCCGGTCGTCCGGCACGTCGAGCAGCACCTCGTCGTCGGCCGGCACCGCGGTGGTGGGGCGGGGGGTCCGGTGCATCCGGCCCGGGCGGATGAACGGGGGGAGCGGAGCCATGGTGCCGACCATTGAAAGACCGCAGGTCAGCCTCGCGCCAGAGGGCATCGGCAAGTCGCGGAAGGTTGTACACAGGGAGGTCAAGGGAAGGTAAAGGGTGGCTGTTGGGTGCCTCTCCGGTGCCTGTTCGCCACCTGTGCGGGCCCGTCCCCGGCTCCGCTGTCCGGGCGTGTCCTCAGTTCCGCCGCAGCAGCCGGGTCGTCCCCGCCGCCACCGTCGTCGCCAGCACCCAGCCCAGCAGGATCATCGCCGCGGCCAGCCACTGCCAGCCGCCGCGCAACCGCCAGAAGCCGGCCTGGCCGAGGTCCACGACCGGGAGCAGCAGGTCCAGGGCGAACAGCGCGGGGTTCCAGACCGGGGCCCCGCCGCCCTCGGCCGGCGGATGGCTCGCGTGCGCGAAGGCCAGGGAGCCCGCAGCCCACAGCACCGCCATCCACACCGCGGCCCGGCCGGGGCGGTAGCCGTAGGCCACCGTCCAGTCCTGCGCGTAGCCCCACAGCTTGGCCGCGGGCGGCAGGGTCTCGCGGCGCCGGCGCTGCTTGGCCAGCAGCACCTCGCGGGCGTCCTCGTCCTCGCCGCCGGCCCGCAGCACGGAGGCCAGCCGCTCGTAGGGTTCCGGGTTGTACTCGGCGGTCGCCGCGGCCACCCAGTCCAGCCGCTCGGCCAGCGGGAACGGGCCCCTGGGCACCAGGTTCTCGTACGTGAAACCGCCCATGTGCAGGTTGCCCGGGCCCGGCCACGCGCTCGCCCGGTCGACCAGGTTGACCACCCGCGCGCCGGACAGCACGACCTTGCCGCGCGACGGTCTCTCCCCGAGGAAGCGCAGCTCGGGCGTCTGCACCCGGCGCAGCGAGAGCTCCTGGTCGTCGGTGAAGACGAACCGGGCCTGCTCGAAGTCGACCGCGTCGCCGAACCGCCCGTCGTCCAGCCGCACCCCGCCCAGGCACTCGAACCGCTGGATCCGGGTGCCGCGCTCCGGGGTCGTGCCGCTCAGCAGCGGGCTGCCGACGCCCGCCGGGGTCAGGTACAGCGTGCGCTCCACGGTCAGCTGCGGGGCGTTCAGCGCGAGCCGCGCGGTGGTGTTGGCCAGCCTGGCGCCGCGCAGGCTCAGCGACACGCCGATCTTCGCGCTGCGCAGGCTCAGCTCGCCATGCGACTCCAGCAGCTCCGCCTGCAGGTCCTGGCCCACCGACAGCCCGTCGCCGGCGATCGAGCGGCCGCTGCGGTCGCGGTGCACGACGGCCTGGTTGAGCATCAGGTCCGTGCCGATCCGGGCGTCGGTGAGCCGCACCCCGCCGCGGAACCGGCACCTCGGCAGGTGCAGGTCACCCTCCGTGTGCACCCGGGCGGCCTCCAGGCGGGGCACGGAGCAGTCGATCAGCCGCACGGTCGTGAAGCGGGCCTCCGGCAGCAGGACGTCCCGCTCGAAACGGCAGCCGCGCAACTCCACGTACGGCACCACTATGCCGCCCGCGAGGTCCAGGGTGCCGCTGATCTGCACCCCGGACAGCTTCAGCGAGGACACCCGGCCGGCCAGCGCGGGCGGGCCGTCCAGCAGCAGCCAGCACACGACGCGCGCCCGCACGGTCCGCTCGGGCCCCCACGGATGTCCGCCGTGCGGGTCGTCGACGACCGCGTCCCCGCTGCTGAGGTCGTACGTGCTGCCGTTGCGGAAGGCCTGCCACATGCCGGCCTCCGCGGCGCTCAGACCGCCCGGTAATTCCCCGGCGCGCACACCGGCCCCTTCGGTCACGTCAGATACATCTCCCTCGTTACGCTCCATGGACACCGCACATCTGTTCTTGTCTCCGTGATGCCCGTTCTGTGACCGTCCGAACACTCAAAGTGAGGAAGAATGCCGGAGATCCGCCACGGTCTGTAGCAGCGTCCGTATCAGCCATTGATACGCGCGGACGGCGCCCGACGCGGGTCTGCGAGAATTGACCCCGTGATCTGCCGAATCGATCTGCGCGGCGACGCCCTTCCCGAGGGCCCCGCCCTGCGCGACCTGCTGCCCCGAGCCGACTTCGACGTTCAGGCCGCCCTGGAGAAGGTGCGTCCGATCTGCGAGGCCGTGCATCATCGGGGCGACGCGGCGCTGATCGACTTCGCCGAGAAGTTCGACGGCGTCAAGCTCGACCGGCTCCGGGTCCCCGCCGAGGCCCTCACCCGCGCCCTGGAGGAACTCGACCCGGCCGTGCGCGCGGCCCTGGAGGAGTCCGTGCGGCGCACCCGGCTCGTCCACCGCGCCCAGCGCCGCACCACCCACACCACCCAGGTCGTGCCGGGCGGCACGGTCACCGAGAAATGGGTGCCGGTCGAGCGGGTCGGCCTGTACGCGCCCGGCGGCCGGTCGGTCTACCCCTCCTCCGTGATCATGAACGTGGTGCCCGCGCAGGAGGCCGGCGTCGAGTCGATCGCGCTCGCCTCCCCGGCCCAGGCCGACTTCGGCGGACTGCCGCACCCCACGATCCTCGCCGCGTGCGCGCTGCTCGGCGTCGACGAGGTCTACGCGGCCGGCGGCGCCACCGCCGTCGCGATGTTCGCCTACGGCACCGAGTCCTGCCCGCCCGCCAACATGGTCACCGGCCCCGGCAACATCTGGGTCGCCGCCGCCAAGCGGTACTTCACCGGCAAGATCGGCATCGACGCCGAGGCCGGTCCCACCGAGATCGCGATCCTCGCGGACTCCACCGCCGACCCGGTGCACGTCGCCTCCGACCTGATCAGCCAGGCCGAGCACGACCCGCTGGCCGCCGCCGTCCTCGTCACCGACTCCGTGGACCTCGCCGAGGCGGTGGAGAAGGAACTCGGACCGCAGGTGGCGGCCACCAAGCACATCGAGGACCGGATCCGCCCGGCCCTGGCCGGCCGGCAGTCCGCGATCGTGCTGGTCGACGGCGTAGAGGAGGGCCTCAAGGTCGTCGACGCCTACGGCGCCGAGCACCTGGAGATCCAGACCGAGAACGCCGCCGAGGTCGCCGGCCGGGTGAAGAACGCCGGCGCGATCTTCGTCGGCCCCTGGGCGCCGGTGTCGCTGGGCGACTACGCGGCCGGCTCCAACCACGTCCTGCCCACGGGCGGCTGCGCCTGCCACTCCTCGGGCCTGTCCGTGCAGTCCTTCCTGCGCGGCATCCACATCGTGGACTACACCAAGGACGCGCTGGCCGAGGTCGCGCACCACGTGGTGACCCTGGCGGAGGCGGAGGACCTGCCCGCGCACGGCGCGGCGATCAAGGCGCGGTTCGGATGGAAGGTACCGGCGAGCAAGTGAGCCTCAGCATCGACGACCTGCCCGTACGGGACGAACTGCGCGGCAAGTCCCCCTACGGCGCGCCCCAGTTGGACGTGCCCGTACGGCTGAACACCAACGAGAACCCCTACCCGCTGCCCGAGCCGCTGGTCGAGCGGATCGCCGAGCGGGTGCGCGACGCGGCCCGCGACCTCAACCGCTACCCGGACCGCGACGCCGTCGAGCTGCGCACGCAGCTCGCCAAGTACCTCACCGACACGACCGGCTACGAGGTCGGCCTCGCCAACGTCTGGGCCGCCAACGGCTCCAACGAGGTCATCCAGCAGCTGCTGCAGACCTTCGGCGGGCCGGGCCGCACCGCGATCGGCTTCGAGCCGTCGTACTCGATGCACAGCCTCATCGCGCGCGGTACCGGCACCGGATGGGTCTCCGGTCCGCGCAACGAGGACTTCACCGTCGACCTGCCCGCCGCCGAGCGGTGGATCGCCGAGCACGCGCCCGACGTCGTCTTCGTCACCACGCCCAACAACCCCACCGGCAACGCGGTCGCGCCCGAGACGGTCGTCGCGCTGTACGACGCGGCGCAGGCGGCGAAGCCGTCGATGGTGATCGTGGACGAGGCGTACGTCGAGTTCAGCCACCACGCGTCGCTGCTGCCGCTGCTCGACGGCCGGCCGAACCTGGTGATCTCCCGGACGATGTCGAAGGCGTTCGGCGCGGCCGGACTGCGCCTGGGCTACCTCGCCGCGCACCCGGCCGTCGTGGACGCCGTCCAGCTCGTCCGGCTGCCCTACCACCTCTCCGCCGTCACCCAGGCGACCGCGCTCGCCGCGCTGGAGCACACCGACACCCTGCTGGGCTACGTCGAGCAGCTGAAGACGGAACGCGACCGGCTGGTCGCCGAGCTGCGCGCGCTCGGCTTCGACGTCACCGAGTCCGACGCGAACTTCGTGCAGTTCGGGCGGTTCGAGGACTCCCACGCCGCCTGGCAGCGGATCCTAGACCGGGGCGTCCTGGTCCGGGACAACGGCGTACCGGGATGGCTGCGGGTCACCGCCGGCACCCCGCAGGAGAACGACGCGTTCCTCGACGCGGTACGTGACATGAAGAAGGAGCAGAGCGCATGAACCGCGTGGGACGCGTGGAGAGGGTCACCAAGGAGACGTCGGTGCTCGTCGAGATCGACCTCGACGGCAGCGGCAAGGTCGACGTGTCGACCGGCGTCGGCTTCTACGACCACATGCTCGACCAGCTCGGCCGGCACGGCCTGTTCGACCTCACCGTGAAGACCGAGGGCGACCTGCACATCGACTCGCACCACACCATCGAGGACACCGCCCTCGCCCTGGGCGCCGCCTTCAAGCAGGCGCTCGGCGACAAGGTCGGCATCTACCGCTTCGGCAACTGCACCGTCCCCCTGGACGAGTCCCTCGCCCAGGTCACCGTCGACCTCTCCGGCCGCCCCTACCTGGTGCACACCGAGCCCGAGAACATGGCGCCGATGATCGGCGAGTACGACACCACGATGACCCGGCACATCCTGGAGTCCTTCGTCGCCCAGGCGCAGATCGCGCTGCACGTGCACGTGCCCTACGGGCGCAACGCCCACCACATCGTGGAGTGCCAGTTCAAGGCGCTGGCGCGGGCCCTCAGGTACGCCTCCGAGCGCGACCCGCGCGCGGCGGGCATCCTGCCGTCCACGAAGGGCGCGCTGTAGCCGTGAACGGTCTGTCCACCGTACTGATCGTCGTCGGCCTGTTCCTGATCGGCGGCATCATCTCCTTCGTCAAGCAGCAGATGCCCAAGAGCCTGATCGTGCTGCTCTCCATCGGCGCCGCCATGTGCCTGGCCGCCGGAATCCTGCGGCTGGAGGTGTGGAATTGAGCACGTCACCGACGAAGGCGAAGAAGGTCGTCGTCTTCGACTACGGCTTCGGCAACGTCCGCTCCGCCGAGCGCGCCCTCGCGCGCGCGGGCGCGGACGTCGAGATCACCCGCGACTTCGACCAGGCCATGAACGCGGACGGCCTGCTGGTGCCCGGCGTCGGCGCTTTCGCCGCCTGCATGCGGGGCCTGAAGGACGCCCGCGGCGACTGGATCATCGACCGCCGGCTGGCCGGCGGACGCCCGGTCATGGGCATCTGCGTCGGCATGCAGATCCTCTTCGCGCGCGGCATCGAGCACGGCGTGGAGACCGAGGGCCTCGACGAGTGGCCCGGCTCGGTCGAACCGCTGCAGGCCGAGATCGTGCCCCACATGGGCTGGAACACCGTCGACGCGCCGGCCGGCTCGGAGTTGTTCGCGGGCCTGGAGGCGGACGCGCGCTTCTACTTCGTGCACTCCTACGCCGTCCACGACTGGTCGCTGGAGACGCACAACCCCACCATGCACGCCCCCAAGGTCACCTGGTCGACGCACGGCGAGCCCTTCGTGGCGGCCGTGGAGAACGGCGCCCTGTGGGCCACCCAGTTCCACCCCGAGAAGTCCGGCGACGCCGGAGCGCAGCTGCTCACCAACTGGATCGGAACCCTGTAGAGACATGGCCAAGCTCGAACTCCTCCCCGCCGTCGACGTCCGTGACGGCCAGGCCGTCCGCCTGGTGCACGGCGAGTCCGGCACGGAGACCTCGTACGGCTCCCCGCTGGAGGCGGCCCTCGCCTGGCAGCGGTCGGGCGCCGAGTGGCTGCACCTGGTCGACCTGGACGCCGCGTTCGGCACCGGCGACAACCGCGCCCTGATCGCGGAGGTCGCCGGGGCGATGGACATCAAGGTGGAGCTGTCCGGCGGCATCCGCGACGACGACACCCTCGCCGCGGCCCTCGCCACCGGCTGCACCCGGGTCAACCTGGGCACGGCCGCGCTGGAGACCCCCGAGTGGGTCGCCGGGGTCATCGCCGAGCACGGCGACAAGATCGCCGTCGGTCTGGACGTACGGGGCACCACGCTCCGCGGCCGCGGCTGGACCCGCGACGGCGGCGACCTGTACGAGACGCTGGCGCGGCTCGACAAGGAGGGATGCGCCCGGTACGTCGTCACGGACATCGCCAAGGACGGCACCCTCCAGGGCCCCAACCTGGAACTGCTGCGCAACGTCTGCGCGGCCACCGACCGCCCGGTGGTCGCCTCCGGCGGGGTCTCCTCGCTGGACGACCTGCGGGCCATCGCCGGCCTCGTGCCGCTCGGTGTCGAGGGGGCCATCGTCGGGAAGGCCCTGTACGCGAAGGCGTTCACCCTGGAAGAGGCCCTGGAGGTTGTCTCGTCATGACGTCGGAAGCCGTGCGGCGTGTGCAGAGCGGAAGTCCCTGGGAGGAGTCCTTCGGTTTCGCGCGCGCCGTCGCGGCGGGAGACCGGGTGGTGGTGGCGGGCACGACGTCCTTCAAGGGCGACGTGCTGTACGGGGAGGGCGACCCGTACGAGCAGGCCAAGGTGGCCTTCACCAGCGCGGTCGAGGCGATCGGCGAGTTCGGGCTCGGCATCGAGTCCGTGATCCGCACGCGCGTGTACCTGGCGCATTCACGGGACGTCGACGAGGCGGGCCGGGCGCACAAGGAGCTGTTCGACAGCGTCCGCCCGGCCACCACCCTCCTGGTGGTGGAGGGCTTCGTCGACCCGCGCGTGCTGGTGTCGGTGGAACTGGAAGCCTTCCGAGGCTGAAGCTGTCTTTCTTGTAAGGAGCCGTGGATTCATGACCCTGGCGGTCCGAGTCATCCCCTGCCTGGACGTGGACGGCGGCCGGGTCGTCAAGGGCGTCAACTTCCAGAACCTGCGCGACGCGGGCGACCCCGTCGAGATGGCCAAGGTGTACGACGCCGAGGGCGCCGACGAGCTGACGTTCCTGGACATCACCGCGTCCTCGGGCAACCGCGAGACCACGTACGACGTGGTGCGCCGCACCGCCGAGCAGGTGTTCATCCCGCTGACGGTCGGCGGCGGCGTGCGGACGGCCGACGACGTGGACAAGCTGCTGCGGGCGGGCGCGGACAAGGTCGGCGTCAACACCGCGGCCATCGCCCGCCCCGACCTCATCCGCGAGATCGCCGAGCGGTTCGGCCGGCAGGTCCTGGTGCTGTCGGTCGACGCCCGCCGGACCCCGTCGGGCGGCTTCGAGGTGACGACCCACGGCGGCCGCCGGGGCACCGGCATCGACGCCGTGGAGTGGGCGCACCGGGCGGCCGAACTGGGCGCGGGCGAGATCCTGCTGAACTCGATGGACGCGGACGGCACCAGGGACGGCTACGACCTGGAGATGATCGCCGCGGTCCGCAAGCACGTCACCGTCCCGCTGATCGCCTCGGGCGGCGCCGGCAAGCTGGCCGACTTCCCGCCGGCCATCGCCGCGGGCGCCGACGCCGTCCTCGCCGCGTCCGTCTTCCACTTCGGCGACCTGCGCATCGGCGAGGTCAAGCAGACCCTGCGAGAAGCGGGACACCCCGTGCGCTGAGCAGCGCGGGGTCCGCTTCACGGGCGCCGACGGAGATACGAAAGAAGAGTTGCGCAACGACTGTTGCGCAACTCTTCTTTCGTATCTAGCGTGAGGTCGTGGCACGCAGTGAGAACCGCCCCATCACGGACCTCGGAACCCTCAAGGCGCTGGCGCACCCGTTGCGGATGCGGTTGTACCGCCTGCTGTGCGTTGCCCGGACAGCGACCGCGTCGCAGCTCGCCGAACAGGTCGACGAGGCCGTTTCACTGGTCAGTTACCACCTGCGCAAGCTCGGCGAGCACGGGCTGATCGAAGAGGCCGAGCCGGGCAGCGACGACGGGCGAGAACGCTGGTGGCAGCCCGCGTCGGACGGGGTGAGCATCCGCGACCGGGACTTCCGCGACGCGCCCGAGCGGGCGGCAGCGCACCTGGCGGCCACCCGGCTCTTCCACGAGCAGCGCGCCGACATGTACCGCCGCTACCTCGACGAGCGCCCCACCTGGAGCGCCGAGTGGAACGCGGCCGCCCCGGACAGCGAGGCGCTGCTGCGGCTGACCGCCGCTGAGCTGGACGAGCTGCGCCGGGAGCTGGAGGCGCTGGCGAAGAAGTACGAGGAGAAGGGGCGGGCCGCCGACGCCGCAGGCGACACCGCGGGGCGCGAGAACGTCGCGCTGCACGTGTACGGCTTCCCGTTCCGCGTCTGAGAGGACACCTCACCCGTGCCCGCCGCACTCACCGCACCGTCCGCCGTCCGGGAGGACCGGCCCGCTCACCGCGACGGGAACGTGCTGCGCTGGCTCGCCGCATACACCTGTTCGATGCTCGGCGACAACGTGTACTACCTATCCGCCGCCACCGCGTGCTCGCCCCGCTGATGGTGGCCATCGCCCTCGGCGACCTCGGCTTCGTCGGACCGCTCAACGTCGGACTGGCCCTGCTGGCCGACGAACGCGGCTGGGGCGCCTCCGGCATGGGCGGCGTGCTCGCCGGGTTCGGCGCCGGGGCGGGGGCCGCCTCGCTGCTGCTGACGGTACGCGGGCGGCTGCCGCGCGCCGGGCTGGTCGCGGCGTACTCGATCCTCGCCGGTTCCGTCGCCATCGGCGCCCTGGCCTACGTGCCCGCTCTCGCCGCGGCCGTCACGACGGCGCTGTTCATCGGGCTGCTCGCCGGTCTCAGCGGCGCCATGTGCGCGGCGTTGCTGCAGACCCTGGCCGAGCCTGCCTACCTGGGCCGGGTCACCGCCGTCGCCGGCCTGGCCAGCCTCGGGCTCGCCCCGCTCAGCATGCCGCTGTCGGCGGCCGCGATCGGCGCCTGGGGCACCGGTCCGGTCTTCGTCGTCAGCGCGGCCGTGTGCGGACTCGGCGGGGTCGTCGCCCTGTGCGTGCCTGGACTGCGCCGCGCCGAACTGCCCCGCTGACCTCAGATACCCAGCTCCTTGGAGGCGCCGAGCTTGGCGATCGCGTCCTGGTCGCCCTCCACCTCGACCTTGGCGACGCTCTGCCGGCCGTAGGAGAACAGCAGCAGCTCGGACGGCTCGCCGGTCACCGTCACCACCGGCGTGCCCCGGTGCGCGACCGTCGTCTGGCCGTTCGGGCGGCGCAGCACCAGACCGGTCGGGACGCCGCGGCCCAGCAGGCGGGCGGAGCGCTCCAGACGGGACCACAGGGCGTCCTGGAAGACGGAGTCGAGCTCGCGCGGCGTCCAGTCCGGCTGGGCACGGCGGACGTCCTCGGTGTGCACGTAGAACTCGACGGTGTTCGCCATCTCCTCGACCTGCTTGAGCGAGAAGGGCGAGAAACGCGGCGGGCCGGTCCGGATGAGCTGGATCAGCTCCTCGTACGGCTTGGCGGCGTACTCCGCCATCACCCGTTCCAGCCGTGGCGCGAGCGGTTTGACGAGGACGCCGCCGGCGGCGTCGGGCCGGCGCTCGCGCACCACCACATGGGCCGCCAGATCACGGGTCAGCCACCCCTCGCAGAGGGTCGGAGCCTCCGGACCCGCGGTCTCCAAGAGGTCGGCGAGCAGAAGCCGTTCACGCTTGGCAAAGGTCGACATGCAGTCAGCCTACGACCGCGGGCCCGGCCACCACCCATCGGGAACGTCCGTTTGCGCCGCGCTGCCCATCACGTGGACAAAGTCCGGGCCCTGTCCGTCCCGCGCGGCACAATGGGCCTCATGACCAGCCAGCTCCCGTCCAGCAACCTCGACCCGGAGATCGCCGCGCGCCTCAGGCGCAGCGCCGACGGCCTCCTGCCCGCCATCGCCCAGCAGTACGACACCGGAGAGGTGCTGATGCTCGGCTGGATGGACGACGAGGCGCTCCACCGCACCCTGACCACCGGCCGCTGCACCTACTGGTCGCGCAGCCGCCAGGAGTACTGGGTCAAGGGCGACACCTCCGGCCACTTCCAATGGGTGAAGTCGGTCGCGCTGGACTGCGACGCGGACACCGTGCTGGTCCGGGTCGACCAGGTCGGCGCCGCCTGCCACACCGGCGACCGCACCTGCTTCGACGCCGACGTGCTGCTGAAGGACGCCGCTCCCGGCGTGCCGGGCGCGGATCAGTAGGGTCGGCCGCCATGGACCTCGAGACGTTCCGCAAGCTGGCCACCGACCGCCGTGTCATCCCGGTCACCCGCAAGCTCCTCGCCGACGGCGACACCCCGGTCGCGCTCTACCGCAAGCTCGCCGCCGAGCGCCCCGGCACCTTCCTGCTGGAGTCCGCCGAGAACGGCCGTTCCTGGTCCCGGTACTCCTTCGTGGGCGTCCGCTCGGCCGCCACCCTCACCGAGCGGGACGGGCGGGCCCACTGGCTCGGCACCCCGCCCGTCGGCGTCCCGGCCGACGGCGACCCGCTGGCCGCCCTGCGCGCCACCATCGAGGCCCTGCACACCCCCCGCCAGGACGGACTGCCGCCCTTCACCGGCGGCATGGTCGGCTACCTCGGCTACGACATCGTGCGCCGCCTGGAGAAGATCGGCCCCGGCGAGCGGGACGACCTGAAGCTGCCCGAGCTGACCATGCTGCTCACCAGCGACCTCGCGGTCATGGACCACTGGGAGGGCTCGGTCCTGCTGATCGCCAACGCGATCAACCACAACGACCTCGACACCGGCGTCGACGAGGCGTACGCGGACGCGGTCGCCCGCCTGGACGCCATGGAGGCCGACCTCTCCCGGCCGGTCGCCCAGCCCCCGGCCGTCCTGCCGCCCTCCGAACTCCCCGACTACACCGCGCTGTGGGGCGGCCCCGACTTCCGGGAGGCGGTCGAGGACATCAAGGAGCGCATCCGCGCGGGCGAGGCCTTCCAGGTCGTCCCCTCGCAGCGCTTCGAGACGCCGTGCGCGGCGAGCGCGCTGGACGTGTACCGGGTGCTGCGGGCGACCAACCCCTCGCCCTACATGTACCTGTTCCGCTTCGAGGGCTTCGACGTCGTCGGCTCCTCCCCGGAGGCCCTGGTCAAGGTCGAGGCCGGGCAGGCGATGGTGCACCCCATCGCCGGCACCCGGCCCCGGGGGGCGACCCCGCAGGAGGACCAGACCCTCGCCGAGGAGCTGCTCGCCGACCCCAAGGAGCGCGCCGAGCACCTGATGCTCGTCGACCTCGGACGCAACGACCTGGGCCGCGTCTGCGAACCGGGCTCGGTCGAGGTCGTCGACTTCATGTCCATCGAGCGGTACTCGCACGTGATGCACATCGTCTCCACGGTCACCGGCCGGGTCGCCGCCGGCCGCACCGCCTTCGACGTGCTGACCGCGTGCTTCCCGGCGGGCACCCTGTCCGGCGCGCCCAAGCCGCGCGCCATGCAGATCATCGACGAGCTCGAGCCGTCCCGGCGCGGGCTGTACGGCGGCTGCGTCGGCTACCTGGACTTCGCCGGCGACTCCGACACCGCCATCGCCATCCGCACCGCCCTGCTGCGCGGCGGCACGGCGTACGTCCAGGCCGGAGCCGGCATCGTCGCCGACTCCGACCCGGTCGCGGAGGACGACGAGTGCCGCAACAAGGCGGCCGCCGTCCTGCGCGCGGTGCACACCGCGAACCGGCTCGGCCGGCCGGGCACGGCCACCGCCACCGACTGACGTCCGGCGCCCGGCGGCCCCGGTTGACGCGCCGGGCGGCGGACAGGCGATAGTGGAGGACGTGACTGCCGTACCTCACCCCCGTTCCGAAGCCGCAGGCCCCGCCAGGGCCGGCCGCCTGAGTCTCGCGCTGGCCCTGCTGTGCGGCGCCCTCGGCGCCGCCGTGGCCCTGCTGTCCACCCGACAGCGCTGGTCGGAGGGGACCGCGACGGTTGCCGGCGGCTCCTTCCCGCTGACCGCCAGGGGCAGCGACGTCACCGGCGTCCCCGCGGCCCTCGCCATAGTGGGCCTGGCCGCGCTCGTCGCCGTCTTCGCCGTCCGCAGGTCCGGGCGCCTGCTGGTCGCCGCGCTGCTCGCGCTCTCCGGGGCCGGCACGATCGCCGCGGCCCTGCTCGGCGCCTCCGACGGCTCCGCGCTGGACGACAAGGCGGCGCAGGCCGCGGGAGACACCTCGGCCACCGTGGCCGGCCTCAGCCACACCGCCTGGCCGTACGTCGCGGCCGTCGGCGGCGCGCTGATCCTGCTGGCCGGCCTGCTCGCCCTGCGCTACGGCCGGCTGTGGCCCGCGATGTCCGGCCGCTACGAGCGCGGCGGTGCCCCCAGGTCCCGCCGCACGGCCCCGGCCGTCGACCCCGACCGCCCCGAGGACCTGTGGAAGGCCCTCGACCGCGGCGAGGACCCGACCGGCGCCTGAGGAACCCACCGCGGCCCCCTCACGGGTCCGATGGGGCGCGGGCGCACCAGGGGCCCCCGGAGTCCCGCGCGTGCCCGGGTGCGGGACAATGTCATCGAGCGTCCGGCTCAGACACATTCACAGCAACGAGGAGCAAGTCATGGCGGGCAGCAGCCACGGTCACACCCCGGCCGCCTGGACCGGTGTCATCATCTCCTTCATCGGTTTCTGCGTCGCGGGCACCTTCATGGTGGCGGCCCAGCCCGTGGGCTTCTGGGTCGGCATGGCCCTCGTGCTCGGTGGCGGCGTCGTGGGCGGCATCATGAGGATGATGGGCATGGGGCAGCCCAAGGACGCGCACGAGGCGTTCCAGGCGCGGGTGGAGGCGGGGCGCAAGCCGGCCGACGTCCAGGGCTGAGCCCGCCCGCCGGGCCACCGGGTCCGGCCACGGCGGCGATGCGCGGCACCACGCGTGAGGGGCGGTGACGGTACGGCGCGTACCGCGACCGCCCCTCACGCGTGGTGCGGCCGGCCCGTACGGCCGCCACGCGCGATGGTTCACGCGCGCGTGCCGGCTGGGCACGGATCCCGCGCGCGTGCCGCCCGTACGGGGCACAATGCACGGTGTGAACGCCGACCGTCCCAGCGCGACGCACCCGCGCACCCGGACCGCGGCGGCGCGGACGGCCGTGCCCGCCGGGGTCCTCGCGGCCGTCGCCGCGGCCTTCGCCTACGTGGGCGCGGTGGACCCGAACGAACCCGGCCACTACCCCGCCTGCCCCCTGCTGACCTTCACCGGTCTCTACTGCCCGGGCTGCGGGGGCCTGCGCAGCGCGCACGCCTTCGTCCACGGCGACTTCGCGGCGGCGCTGAGGGACAACGCGCCGGCCGTCGTCGGCTATCTGGGCTTCGCCGTGCTGTGGACCGTATGGGTGGTCCGGGCCGCGCGCGGACGGCCGCTGCGGATCGAGCCCCGACCGGTGCACCTGTGGACGGCGGGCGTGTTGCTGGTGGTGTTCACCGTTGTCCGGAACCTGCCGTTCGGTGGCTGGCTGCACCCTTGATCAACTTGGGAACGTCCAGGTATTGGGACCGGGGTCGACCGGATGCGGGGGCAACGCCCGGCTCCGGATACCATCGCAGTGGCCATCGGTTTCCCCCGCAGGTCACCGCTTGAACAGTCAACCGTCTGGAAGGGGGCCGCTCGCGTGAGTGTGCTCGACGAGATCATCGACGGAGTCCGTGCCGACCTCGCGGAGCGGCAGGCGCGCGTCAGCCTCGACGAGCTCAAGGAGCGCGCGGCGAAGGCGCCCTCGGCCAAGGACGGCATCGCCGCGCTCAAGGGCGACGGCGTCAAGGTGATCTGCGAGGTCAAGCGCTCCAGCCCGTCCAAGGGCGCGCTGGCCGCGATCGCCGACCCGGCCGGACTCGCCGCCGACTACGAGGCGGGCGGCGCGGCCGTCATCTCCGTCCTCACCGAGCAGCGCCGCTTCGGCGGCTCGCTGGCCGACCTGGAGGCGGTCCGCGCGCGCGTGGACATCCCGGTGCTGCGCAAGGACTTCATCGTCACGTCGTACCAGCTGTGGGAGGCCCGGGCCTACGGGGCCGACCTCGCGCTGCTGATCGTGGCCGCCCTGGACCAGCCGGCGCTGGAGTCGCTGATCGAGCGCGCCGTGTCCATCGGCCTGACCCCGCTGGTCGAGGTGCACGACGAGGACGAGGTCGACCGCGCGGTGGACGCCGGCGCGCGGGTGATCGGCGTCAACGCGCGCAACCTGAAGACCCTGGAGGTCGACCGGGGGACTTTCGAGCGCGTCGCGCCCGAGATCCCCGACGGCATCGTCAAGATCGCCGAGTCCGGGGTGCGCGGACCGCACGACCTCATCGCGTACGCCAACGCCGGGGCGGACGCCGTCCTGGTCGGCGAGTCCCTCGTCACCGGACGCGACCCCAGGGCGGCGGTCTCCGACCTGGTGGCGGCCGGCACGCACCCCGCGCTGCGGCACGGCCGGGGCTGACCTCCCGGTAGGCTGGACCCCGATGACCCCCGCGATCACCCCGACCACCACGGACCGGCACGCCCGCCTCGCGCGCGGCTGCCGCCCGCGTGGCTGCCGCGCGCCCGCGCGCAGGGTGCACGGCCGCAGGGTCAGGTACGTCATCGGGGACGAGCCCGGGCAGGTGAACGGGCGTCGATGGCGGTAGGCCTCCGGGCCCTGTTGTGCGGATCAGGCCGGCTGTAAGGCGCGGTGCGCTGCGGCCGACCCGACGCCGGGATGATCCGAACGACAGGGCTGGGGGCGCGGGGAACCGCCTGACCGAGTACCACCGGCCGGCGGTCGGCTGACGATCCCCGCCCCCACGGCGATCCGTGTCTTTTCACACACTCACCGTGAGGTTTCCGCATGCCCAGCGAGTTCTTCGTTCCCGACCCCGAGGGGCGGGTCCCCAGCGCCGACGGCTACTTCGGCGCGTTCGGCGGCAAGTTCATCCCGGAGGCGCTCGTCGCCGCCGTGGACGAGGTCGCCGTCGAGTACGACAAGGCCAAGTCCGACCCCGAGTTCGCGCGCGAGCTCGACGACCTCCTCGTCAACTACACCGGCCGGCCCAGCGCGCTGACCGAGGTGCCCCGGTTCGCCGAGCACGCCGGCGGGGCCCGGGTCTTCCTGAAGCGGGAAGACCTCAACCACACCGGCTCCCACAAGATCAACAATGTGCTCGGGCAGGCCCTGCTCACCAAGCGCATGGGCAAGACCCGCGTCATCGCCGAGACCGGCGCCGGGCAGCACGGCGTCGCCACCGCCACCGCCTGCGCCCTGTTCGGCCTCGAGTGCACCATCTACATGGGCGAGATCGACACCCGCCGCCAGGCCCTCAACGTGGCCCGCATGCGCATGCTCGGCGCCGAGGTCGTCGCCGTGAAGTCCGGCAGCCGCACCCTGAAGGACGCCATCAACGAGGCGTTCCGCGACTGGGTCGCCAACGTCGACCGCACCCACTACCTCTTCGGCACCGTCGCCGGCCCGCACCCCTTCCCGGCCATGGTCCGCGACTTCCACCGCGTCATCGGCGTCGAGGCCCGCCGCCAGCTGCTGGAGCGCGCCGGGCGCCTGCCCGACGCCGCCGTCGCCTGCGTCGGCGGCGGCTCCAACGCCATCGGCCTCTTCCACGCCTTCATCCCGGACGAGGGCGTCCGCCTCGTCGGCTGCGAGCCCGCCGGACACGGCGTCGAGACCGGCGAGCACGCGGCCACCCTCACCGCGGGCGAGCCCGGCATCCTGCACGGCTCCCGGTCCTACGTTCTCCAGGACGAGGAGGGCCAGATCACCGAGCCGTACTCGATCTCGGCCGGCCTGGACTACCCCGGCATCGGGCCCGAGCACGCCTACCTGAAGGAAACCGGCCGCGGCGAGTACCGCGCGGTCACCGACGACGCGGCCATGCAGGCGCTGCGGCTGCTGTCGCGCACCGAGGGCATCATCCCGGCCATCGAGAGCGCCCACGCGCTGGCCGGCGCCCTGGAGGTCGGCAGGGAGCTGGGCAAGGACGGGCTGATCGTCGTCAACCTGTCCGGCCGCGGCGACAAGGACATGGACACGGCCGCCAGGTACTTCGGCCTGTACGACACCGACGCCGAGGTCGCCGCCGACGAGGCCGACACCGCGGAGATCGAGGGGGACGCCAAGTGAGCGGGAAGATCCAGTTGCTGACCGACACCCTCGCCGCCGCGAAGGCGGAGGGGCGCGCGGCGCTCATCGCCTATCTCCCGGCCGGGTTCCCGACCGTGGACGGCGGCATCGAGGCGATCAAGGCCGTCCTGGACGGCGGTGCGGACGTCGTCGAGGTCGGACTGCCGCACAGCGACCCCGTCCTCGACGGCCCCGTCATCCAGACCGCCGACGACGTCGCCCTGCGCGGCGGCGTCAAGATCGCGCACGTGATGCGGACGGTCAAGGAGGCCCACGAGGCCACCGGGAAGCCGGTGCTCGTGATGACGTACTGGAACCCCATCGACCGCTACGGCGTCGAGCGCTTCACCGCCGAACTGGCGGAGGCCGGCGGCGCGGGCTGCATCCTGCCCGACCTGCCGGTGCAGGAGTCCGCCCTGTGGCGGGAGCACGCCGAGAAGCACGGGCTCGCGACGGTCTTCGTCGTGGCGCCCAGCAGCAAGGACGAGCGGCTCGCGCGGATCACCGCGGCGGGCAGCGGCTTCGTCTACGCCGCCTCGCTGATGGGCGTCACCGGCACCCGCGAGTCGGTCGGCGCGCAGGCCCAGGAACTGGTGGAGCGGACCCGGGCCACCGGCACCGGCCTGCCCGTCTGCGTCGGGCTCGGCGTCTCCGACGCCCGCCAGGCCGCGCAGGTCGCCGGCTTCGCCGACGGCGTGATCGTCGGCTCGGCGTTCGTGAAGCTGCTGCTGGACGCGCCGGACGAGGCGGCCGGCCTCGAGGCCGTGCGCGCGCTCGCCGGGGAACTGGCGAAGGGCGTGCGCGGGCAGGCGTAACGGGGGGACATTCCCGTACGTGTGGCGCGAGTCACTCGAACGGGTGGAGCTGGGACCGGGGAGGCGCTTCGCGCCTCCCCGGTTCGTTCTGGGGGTGTGAGCGAGAAGAACCGAGAGGGAAAACGCACCGCCCGCGAGCGACTGGCGGTCGAGCGCGAGAAGCAGAGGGCCGCGGACAGGCGCAGGCGGGCGCTGATCGTGGGCGCGGCCGTCGTCTGCGTCCTGGGCCTCGCGGCGGTGATCGGCGTGATCGCCGCGAACGCCGGAAAGGAACAGGGCAGCGACTCCGCGGGCCCGGTCGTGGCCCCCTCGGGAGCGCAGGGCAAGAACGGCCTCGCGATCCCGGTCGGCAAGGAGAGCGCCCCGTCGACGCTCACGGTCTGGGAGGACTTCCGCTGCCCGGCCTGCAAGGCGTTCGAGTCGGCCTACCGCTCGACGCTCCACGAACTGACCGCCGCCGGCAAGCTCAAGATCGAATATCACCTGGTCACGCTCATCGACGGCAACCTCGGTGGCACCGGCTCGCGCACCGCGGCCAACGCGGCGGCCTGCGCCCAGGACGCCGGGAAGTTCCCCGCCTACCACGACGTGCTCTACGACAACCAGCCGACCGAGACCGACGACGCCTACGCGAAGGACGCCAAGCTGATCGCGCTGGCGGGCAAGGTCGGCGGCCTGGACACGGCGGCGTTCCGCAGCTGCGTCCAGGACGGCACGCACAACAGCTGGGTCGCCAGGTCCCAGCAGGCCTTCCGCTCCGGCGGTTTCAGCGGCACCCCGACCGTGCTGCTCAACGGCAAGAACATCTACCAGGACCGCACGATGACCCCCGCGAAACTGAGGCAGCTGGTGCAGGAGGCAGCCGCCAAGGGGTAGGCAACTGGTCGGCGGTGAGCGGGTATGAGGTCGGTTTAGCTCGATCGTGTGACGGTCGGCTTCGGGACTTGCGGCACGCTGGGCCGACCGGGCTAACGTGATCGTGCGATCTGGCACGCCGGGTACGGTGTCGGCGTGCGGGCCCCCGTTCCACCGGAGAGATGGTGCGGGGCCTCCCCGCCGCCTCTGGCCGTACCCACCTGGCCAGGTCGTGAGGGAACCGGCCTCCTGGGATCGGACCACGCACAGGATGCGTGTCGCCGCTCCGGGGCTGAGTACGCCGGGGACCAGTACGCCCAGGACCGTTCCGGGCGTGCCAGCGTGCAGACCCAGTCCTGCCCGCCGCTCAGGAACGGTGAGCGATTCTCACCCCCCTGTTATGGACCCGTAGCCGGGCCGCACACCGCGTGCCCGGCCGGGCACGGTAGCGTCGACCCTGCCATGGAACTTGCCTACATTCCCAGCCCGTCGCGCGGGGTGCTGCACCTCGGCCCCATTCCGCTGCGCGCCTACGCCTTCTGCATCATCATCGGCGTCTTCGTCGCCGTCTGGCTCGGCAACAAGCGCTGGGTCGCCCGCGGCGGGCGGGCCGGCACGGTGGCTGACATCGCGGTCTGGGCCGTGCCGTTCGGCCTGGTCGGCGGCCGCCTCTACCACGTGATCACGGACTACGAGCTGTACTTCAGCGACGGCCGTGACTGGGTGAACGCCTTCAAGGTCTGGGAGGGCGGCCTCGGCATCTGGGGCGCGATCGCCCTCGGCGCGCTCGGCGCGTGGATCGGCGCCCGCCGCCGGGGCGTACCGATGCCCGCCTACGCCGACGCCGTCGCGCCCGGCATCGCGCTCGCGCAGGCGATCGGCCGCTGGGGCAACTGGTTCAACCAGGAGCTCTACGGCAAGGCGACCGACGTTCCGTGGGCGTTGCACATCACGTCGGCCGCGGACGGCCGGGTGCCCGGGTACTACCACCCGACGTTCCTCTACGAGTCCCTGTGGTGCGTCGGCGTCGCCCTGCTGGTCATCTGGGCCGACCGCCGCTTCACGCTGGGGCACGGGCGGGCCTTCGCCCTGTACGTCGCCGCGTACTGCGTGGGCCGGGCGTGGATCGAGTACATGCGGGTCGACGACGCCCACCACATCCTGGGCCTGCGGCTGAACGACTGGACCGCGCTGGTGGTGTTCCTGCTGGCGGTGACGTACATCGTCGTGTCGGCGAAGAAGCGGCCCGGCCGGGAAGCGGTCGTGGAACCGGGGGCTGCCGAGGAGGCCGCCGCGGCCGACGCGAAGAGTGACGCCGACGCCGCCGCCGACATCGACGACGTCCCGGGCGCGGCCGAGGCCGCCCGGACGCCGGACAAGGCGGGATCCGAGCCCGAGTCCGAATCCAGGTCCGAGTCCGGGGGTAAGTCCGAGTCGGCGTCCGGTTCCGGTGCCGATTCCGATGCTGATTCCGGTGCCGGGGACGAGGCGAAGGACGCGGCGGAGTCGGCGAAGCAGGGCTGACGGCCGTCAGAACCGGCGGGCGAGCGCCAGCGTCCGCCGGGCCGCCGCCACCACCGCCGCGTCGACGAACCGGCCGTCCGGCAGCGCCTGGGCGCCCCGTTCTCCCTCCGCCGCCTTCACGACCGCTTCCGCCTCCTCCACCTCCCTGCGCGTGGGCAGGTAGGCCCGTTCGATGACCGGCAGCTGCCGGGGATGGACGGCCGCCCGGCCCAGGAAGCCGAGGGCGCGGCCGCGCGCGCAGGACGCGGCCAGGCCCTCCAGGTCGCGGATGTCCTGGTGGACCGACTGCGGCGGTGGCGGCAGCCCCGCCGCCCGGGCGGCCACCACGATCCGGGAGCGGGGCCAGTCGAGGCCCGCGTCGTCGCGGACGCCCAGATCGGCACGGAGATCCGCCTCACCGAGCGAGATGCCGCGCAGCGCGGGGTGGGCCGCGGCGATGGCGTGGGCGCGTTCCACGGCCAGGGCCGTCTCCAGCAGCGCGTACAGCGCCGGAGACGTCGTCCGCGCGACGCGGACCACCTGTTCGGGCCCCGTCACCTTCGGCAGCCGCAGGCCGGACAACCCGGGCAGCGCCGCCAGAGCCGCCAGGTCCCGGGCCGCCGACGGGCCGTCCAGGGCGTTCACGCGGACATGCACCGGGACCGGCTGCGGGGCGCGCAGCAGGTCGGCGGTGGCGGCACGGGCGTACTCCTTGCGGTCGGGGGCGACCGCGTCCTCCAGGTCGATCACCACCACGTCGGCGCCGGACTTCAGGGCCTTGGCGACCACGTGCGGCCGGTCGCCGGGCGCGTACAGCCAGGTCAGCGGGACCGTCATACGGCTCCTTCCGCCCGCAGGGCCGCCACCTCGGCCGGGGTCAGGCCGAGCTCCGTGAGGACCGCCTCGGTGTCCGCGCCGTGCGGCCGGCCCGCCCAGCGGATCGCGCCGGGCGTGGCGGAGAGCCGGAAGAGGACGTTCTGCATGCGCAGCGGCCCCAGTTCGGGATCGTCGACGGTGGTGATCGTGTCGAGGGCCGCGTACTGCGGGTCGGTCATCACCTCCCGCACGTCCTGGACCGGGGCCGCCGCCGCCTCCGCCTTCTCGAAGGCGGCCAGCACGTCGTCGCGGGTCTGCCCGGCGATCCAGCCGCCGACCGCCCGGTCCAGGACGTCCGCGTGCCGGGCCCGGCCGTCGCCCGTCGCGAACCACGGCTCGTCGATCAGTTCCGGCCGTCCCACCAGGTGCATGACGCGCTCGGCGACGGACTGGGCGGAGGTGGACACCGCCACCCAGCAGCCGTCGGCGGTGCGGTAGGTGCCGCGCGGGGCGTTGTTCTGGGAGCGGTTGCCGGTACGGGGCTGGACGTGGCCGAGCTGGTCGTACCAGAGGGGCTGGGGACCCAGGACGGTCAGGATCGGCTCGATGATCGCCATGTCGACGACCTGGCCCTCGCCCGTGCGCTCCCGCGCGGCCAGCGCCGTCATCACCGCGTACGCCGTGGCCAGGCCGGTGATCGAGTCGGCGAGGCCGAACGGCGGGAGCGTCGGCGGCCCGTCCGGCTCGCCGGTGATCGCGGCGAAGCCGCTCATCGCCTCGGCGAGGGTGCCGAAGCCGGGCCGGTGGGCGTAGGGGCCGAACTGGCCGAAGGCGGTGACCCGGGCGAGCACCAGCCGCGGGTTGACGGCGGACAGCTCCGGCCAGCCGAGGTCCCACTTCTCCAGGGTGCCGGGGCGGAAGTTCTCGACGATCACGTCCGCCGTGGCGGCCAGCCGCAGCAGGGTGGCGCGGCCGCCCGGCCGGGACAGGTCCAGGGTGACGGTGCGCTTGTTGCGGCCCAGCAGCTTCCACCACAGCCCCACGCCGTTCTTCGACGGGCCGTGGCCGCGGGACGGGTCGGGTCTGCCGGGGTGCTCGACCTTGACGACCTCCGCGCCGAAGTCGCCGAGCATCGTGGCGGCGAGCGGACCGGCGAAGAGGGTGGCGAGGTCGAGGACGCGCAGACCGGTCAGCGGGGCGTCGGCCCGGGCGTCCCGGGCGGGGGCGGCGGGGGTCATGGGCGGGAGGCCTCCAGACGCG
Organism: Streptomyces sp. NPDC031340; assembly: GCF_055569945.1. Taxonomy (NCBI): domain Bacteria; kingdom Bacillati; phylum Actinomycetota; class Actinomycetes; order Kitasatosporales; family Streptomycetaceae; genus Streptomyces; species Streptomyces sp. NPDC031340. The sequence continues at coordinate 141,647 of NZ_JBVIIE010000004.1, read as the reverse complement.
TGAGGTGGGCGAGGGTGTCGAAGCCGGTGCCGTCGAAGTCGGCGATGGAGCTGGCCAGCCGGTTCTTCAGCGGGGCGGTCCAGCGTTCGGGGAGGGCGGCGGGGTCGCCGGCGAGGAGGGCGCTGACGCTGCCCGCCGTGGCGCCGTTGGAGTCGGTGTCCCAACCGCCGGACACCACACGGCAGATGGACCCGGTGAAGTCGCCGTCGGCGTGGGTGAGGGCGGCGGCGACGAGCGCCGTGTTGGGCACCGCGTGCACCCAGTGATGGGCGGGGGAGTGGAGGGCGTGCAGCTCGTCGACGACCCGGTCGAAGTCCCGGTGCCGGCGCGCCAGCCGGACGGCGTGGCGAACGGCCCCGGCCAGCCGCGAGTCGGGCGGGATCACGGCGAGGCCGGTGCGCAGGCAGGCGTGCACGTCGTGGGCGCCGGTGGCGGCCTGGGCGATCACGGCGGCCGCGAACATCGCCGCGTAGACGCCGTTGGCGGTGTGGGTGAGGGTGGCGTCGCGGTGGGCCTGGGCGGCCGCGGCCGCGGGGTCGCCGGGGTTGGTCCAGCCATGGACGTCGGCGCGGATCAGGGCCCCGATCCACTCGCGGAAGGGGTTGCGGTGGCGGGCCGTGTGCGGGGGTTCGACGCCGCTGAGGAGGTTGCGGTAGGCGACGCGTTCGGCGGTGAAGGCGCGGCCCGCCGGGAGTTCCTCCAGCCAGAGGGACGCCACGTCGGCGGTGGTGAAGCCCCGGCCGTGACGTTGCAGCAACAGCAGGTTGAGCAGCGGGTAGTTGAGGTCGTCGTCCTCCGGCATGCCGTCGATGTTCTCGGCGAGGGAGGTCGGTGCCGAGCGGCGGTTGAAGGGGAACCGGGCGGACAGTTCGGCGGGCACTCCCCGGCCGGTGAAGTACGTGTGCAGGGGGTGGTTGCCGGTGGCTTCGGCCAGTTGCCGGATGCCCTCGAGGGGCAGCTTCTCGACGGGCTTGCCGAGCAGGCAGCCGACGGCACGCCCGAGCCAGGCCGCCTCGAGAGGGGACGCCTCGAGACGGGCCGGGTCGACGCGGGCGGGTTCGGCGCGGGCGGGGTCGAGGTGGGCGGGGTCGAGGTGGGCCGGGGCGACGCGTACGGCGGGGCCGGCTGCCGGCCAGTCCGGGCACAGCGCCTTGATCCGCTCCAGGTCCGTCGGCTCACGGTCGGTCAGGGCGCTGGGCAGTTCGGCGAGTTCGTCGAGCAGGTCCTCGGCGAGCAGGCGGAGGTAACGCGAGGCCGGTTCGGGTGACGCGCCCGCCCGCGGCGGCGCCGGCCGGCCGCCCGCCGCCCGCCAGCGCGCGGCGATCGCGGCGGGCTCGCGGCCGTCCAGCGCCGCCTGGCGCAGTTCGTGGCCGATCAGATCCTCCGGCTGGACCCACGTCAGTCGCAGCACGCCGGGCCCCCGATCCCGGCGAACGCCGCCTCGTGCGCCCGGCGCCGGCGTACGTCCCGCGCGAAGACCTCCCGGGTCACACCGATGAGCGTCCGCGCCGGTTCCCACAGGTCCAGGCGGCTGGCATCGGCGACCGTCCGCGCCCAGTCCTCCGGGACCGGGGAGCCCAGGGCCCCGGCCAGCGCACCGGCCATCGTCGCGATGGAGTCGCAGTCGCGCCCGTAGTTCACCGCGCCCAGGACCGCCTGCCGGAAGTCGCCGCCGGCGACCACCAGCATGCCGAGCGCGACCGGCAGTTCCTCGATCGCGTGCAGGCGGGAGGGGCGGCGGGCGCCGAGGGAGGGCTGCCGGTAGTCCGGGCCCACGGTGTCGTAGGGGGCCACCGCCTCCCGCAGCGGGGTCAGGGCCGACTCGAATTCCGAGTGGCGGGCGGCCGCTTCACAGACCCGCTCGATCGCCGCCCGGGTGCCGTCCTTCGCCCGCGCCAGGCAGGCGGCGACGACCGAGTCCGGGTTCGCCCCGGGCGCGCACGCCGCCGCCACCGCAGCGGCGAAGACGCCCGCCGCCTCCCTGCCGTACGACGACTGGTGGGCGCCCGCGACGTCCAGCGCCTCGGCGTAGGCGCCCGCCGGGTTGGCCGCGTTGACCAGGCCGACGGGGGCCATGTACATCGCGGCACCGCAGTTGACGATGTTGCCGACGCCGGCCTCACGGGGGTCGGCGTGCCCGTAGTGCAGGCGGGCCACCAGCCACTTCTCGGCGAGGAAGATCCGCTGCAACGGCAGCGCCGCCGCCTCCAGTTCCGGAATCCAGCGCGGGTTGGTCATCAGGTCGGGGACCAGGTGTTCCGCGACGGCGTAGGCGTCGAGGTGGTCGCGGACGGTCGCGTAGACCCGTACCAGGGCGTGCGTCATCAACGTGTCGTCGGTGACGTGGCCGTCGCCCTTGTGGTACGGGGCGATGGGGCGGGCGGTGCGCCAGGCGTCACCGTGCCAGGGGCCGACGATCCCGGCGACGCGGCCGCCGTGGCGCCGGCGGATCTGGTCGGGGGAGTAGCCCTCGACGGGGCCGCCGAGGGCGTCGCCGACCGCCGCGCCGACCAGGGCGCCGGTGATCCTGCCGTCCAGCGTTCCCTCCGCTTCGGGCGCGACAGGCGTCATGGGCACCGTGGGAGGTGTGGGTGGTGTGGGCGTCATGTCCCGAATCATCCCCCCGGTGGTGCCGGTTGTACGGCTTCCAGGAGTTCGGCGAGTTCCACCAGGTCCGTACCGGTGAGGCGGGGCAGGGCGCAGCCGGACAGGGTGCGGCAGGCGTCCCGCCAGGCGGCGGGGACCGCCGCGCGCCCGCCGAGGGCCCCGGTCAGCGCGCCCGCGAGGGCCGGGGCGGAGTCGGCGACCCGGGACAGACAGGCCGCGGCCGGTACCGCCTCCGCGATCCGGCCCCGCGCGGCGGTGGCCAGCGCCAGGGCGACCGGGACCGTCTCGGCGGCGGCGATGCCGTAGCTGTAGACGTGGTCGACGATGCGGTGTTCGAGCAGCGGGACCAGGGCGAAGGCGGAGCCGGCGGCGCGGGCGAGGCGGAGCGCGTGACGGGCGTTGCGGCCGATCTCGGTGCTCTCGGGCAGCTGCGCGAGGGCGGCGGTCACGCACGCGTCCACGTCCGCCGCGGCGAGGGCGAGCGCGAGGGCCGCCGCCATCGCCCGCGCGCCGTGCACGCCGTCGCCGTCCTGGGTGTAGCGGGCGTCGAACTCGGCCAGGTCGGCGGCGCGCCCGGGGTCGCCGGGGTGGGCGACGGCGAGGACGCAGGCCCGCACGCAGGCCGCGTCGTCGAAGTGGTGCGGGTTGTCGTGCCCGGTGGCGGGCGGACGGAGACCCGCGGCGAGGTTGCCGAGACCGGCGCGGACGGAGATGCGGGCGCGGAGGGGGAGCACGGCCGACTCGACCTCCGGGGCGCGGTCGGCGGCCGCGGCGACCTCGCTCGCGAGCGCGTTCCAGGTGAGGTCGATCGCGGCCCGGGCACGGCGCTGCCTGCTCAGGTCCCCCAGCGCGTCGTCGTCACCGGCCCGCAGCAGCGCCTCCGCCGCGAACGCCGCCCACTCGGCGTCGTCGGAGGGGCCGAGCAGCAGGGGCTCCGGAGGCTGGTTCAGGGCGATGGGGACGGGGAGCGTGGTCGTCGCGTTCTGCTCGGCGAAGGTGTCCAGCTCGCGGGTGAGGCGGCGGGTCCACTCCGGCATACGGGCGGCACGGTGGCGGGCGGCGGGCCAGCCGGCGGCGTCGCCCGCGGCGAGGCCGAGGAGGAGGCCGGCGATGCGGTGTGCCTGCGGCGGCTTGGCGGTGTCCACGGCCTCGGCTGCGCCTTCGGCCGGGTGAGTGTTCCCACCCGCACTGCCCGTGCGGCTTTCGTGGTCGGGTGCGGGTGGCCGCGGTGGGGGGTTCTCGCCGTCGGCGGCCGGCGGGTTGTGGGGTGGGGTGGTCGGCGGGGCCGGTGGGGGGTCAAGGGCGGTCGCGGTCGTCGTCGGTTCGGTCCAGGGGGTCGGTGGGGTCATCGGGGGGCTCCGGTCCGGTGGGTGGGGTGGTCAGCAGGTCGGCGATGTCCAGGACGTGGTGGCCCGCCATCGCCGGCAGGCAGCGGCCCCGGGCCGGACCGATCGCCGCCGCCCACTCCCCGGGGATCGCCGACACACCGCACGTCGCTCCCGCCAGCGCGCCCGCCACGGCCGCCGTCGTGTCGGCGTCGCGGCCCATGTTGACGGCCGTCAGGACGGCCTGGACGAAGTCGCCGTCGGCCGCCGCGTAGGCGCCGAAGGCGAGGGCGACCGCCTCGGGCGCCAGGTCGGTCCACGGGTAGCCGCCGACGACCACGGCCGAGCGGAGGGCCCGTTCGCCGCGGTGCGCGACGGCCACCGCCCGGCGCAGGCAACGCGCCGTCCACGAGTCGTCCGGCACCACGGCCAGCGCGGAGGCGACGACCGCGACCGGGGACGCCCCCGCCATCGCGGCCGCCACCCCGGCCGCGACCGCCCGGCCGCCGTGGATGCCCTCGCCCTCGTGGCTGACCGAGCCGTCGACCGCCGCCAGCCGGGCCGCCTCGGCGGGGCGGCCCGCGGCGAACACTCCGAACGGCGCCGCGCGCATCGCGAGCCCGTCGCTCCAGGCGTGGCGGTGCTGGGCGGAGATGGGGGCGGCCAGGCCGCGGCGCAGGTTCTCCAGCGTGCCCCGCTCGCTGAAACCGGCGCCCCGGAACGGCCCCTCCTCCCGGTCCGCGATCCACTCGTGCCAGGCCGCCTCCACGTGGGCCGGCGTGAGCGCGGATCCGTGGCGGGCCAGCAGGAGACCGGAGAAGATCGTGTACTCGGTGTCGTCCGTCCCGCACGGCGTCTCGGCGACGAAACCGGTGATGCGGCCCCAGCGGGCGCGGATCTCGGAGGGCTTCAGGTTCTCCGCGGGCGCCCCGAGGGCGTCGCCGACGGCGAGGCCGAGCAGCGCGCCGCGGGCCCGTGCGCGGAGACCGGCGGTGTCGTCGGGCGCCGGGACCGGGGGACTGCAGGCGGTCGATGCCATACGCGGCCTCTTCTCCGGGGGCTCCTCCGGGGCTCGGCGGCGGCCCTGCCCGGGGCGCCGCGCCCTTTGCGGATGTGTGCCACGCGAGCGGCCGCGCAGAGCCGGGCGGACCGCAGCGTCACCCGGTCGACAGGTGAGCGCCACCCGCCACGGATGAGTATCGAAACGGTAAAACCGCTGGTTAGCGCAGCCTTTCCTTGCTGGCGCGCGGGAGGAGAACGGCGTAAGTTCTGGACGTCGAAAAGTAGAACTCGTCCAAAGTTAGCTTTGGCTAAGCTTCCTGGGGGAACATTCGTGGCCATCATCGACAACGAGGCCGCGCTGCACGTGGCGCACCGGGACAACCACACCCACCGCGACGTCAACGGCGGCTGGCTGCGCCCCGCCGTCTTCGGCGCGATGGACGGACTGGTCTCCAACCTCGCCCTGATCACCGGCGTGGCCGGCGGCTCCGTGGGTCCGAGCACCATCGTCCTGACCGGCCTCGCCGGCCTCGCCGCCGGCGCCTTCTCCATGGCCGCCGGCGAGTACACCTCCGTCGCCTCGCAGCGCGAGCTGGTCGAGGCCGAGCTGGAGGTGGAGCGCAGGGAGCTGCGCAAGCACCCGCAGGCCGAGGAGCTCGAGCTCGCCGCGCTCTACGAGGCCCGGGGCGTGGAACCGGAGCTGGCCCGGGAGGTCGCCCGGCAGCTCTCCCGCGACCCCGAGCAGGCCCTGGAGATACACGCCCGCGAGGAACTCGGCATCGACCCGGGCGACCTGCCGTCGCCGCTGGTCGCGGCCGTGTCGTCGTTCGGGGCCTTCGCGATCGGCGCGCTGCTGCCCGTCCTGCCGTACCTGCTGGGCGCCACCGCCCTGTGGCCGGCGCTGTTGCTCGCGCTCCTCGGGCTGTTCGCGTGCGGCGCCGTGGTGGCCAGGGTCACCGCGCGCAGCTGGTGGTACAGCGGTCTGCGCCAGCTCGCCCTGGGCGGCGCGGCGGCCGGTGTGACGTACGCCCTGGGCACTTTGTTCGGATCCGCCGTAGGATAGAGGAACTGCTACGTATGCGTTGGGCCGCATAAGTAGTTGTTACTCGCTGGTTTCGACTGTTTGACCACCGGGCATGAGCCGTACGCGCTGCGGGCAATGACGCTCGTGGCGCACCCGCGGCGTGGGCGACAACGCTCCCTCCGCCACCGGGCCGACGGGCACCGATCTGTCCGCTCAGCTCCCCATGGTTTCCGCCGCCAGGCGCGGTACCCCACCGCGGCCACGCGGCGTCCGCATGCTGGAACGGAGTATCCGGTTCCCGATAACCGCTCCATCATGTAACCTGCACGAAATTTTGCACAAGCAGAGGGCCAACGTCGTCCCTCGGCAATCTGCATGCCACTTGAGACGACGACGGGAGAGCCGATGCGTACGCCGCGCCAGCCGTCCCAGCATTCCGCGAATGGCCAGAACTGGTCGTTCATGGATGCTCGCCCTGCTGCGCAGGGTATGTACGACCCCCGCAACGAACACGACGCCTGCGGCGTCGGTTTCGTCGCCACCCTCACCGGCGAGGCGTCGCACACGCTGGTCGAGCAGGGCCTGACCGTCCTGCGCAACCTGGAGCACCGCGGTGCCACCGGCTCCGAGCCCGACTCCGGCGACGGTGCCGGAATCCTCGCGCAGGTGCCCGACGCCTTCTTCCGTGAGGTGGCCGGATTCGAGCTGCCCGAGGCCGGTGCCTTCGCGGTCGGTATCGCCTTCCTGCCGCAGGACGGCACCGAGGACGCCGTCTCACGTATCGAGACGATCGCCGCCGAGGAGGACCTGACGGTCCTCGGCTGGCGCGAGGTCCCCGTCGCCCCCGAGCTGCTCGGCGCGACCGCCCGCTCCACGATGCCCGTCTTCCGCCAGATCTTCGTGACCGACGGACGGTCGAACGGGATCGAGCTCGACCGCAAGGCCTTCGTGCTGCGCAAGCGCTCCGAGCGTGAGGCCGGCGTCTACTTCCCGTCGCTGTCCGCGCGGACGATCGTCTACAAGGGCATGCTGACCACCGGCCAGCTCGAGCCCTTCTTCCCGGACCTGTCCGACCGCCGCTTCGCGTCCGCGATCGCGCTCGTGCACTCCCGGTTCTCCACCAACACCTTCCCGAGCTGGCCGCTCGCGCACCCCTACCGCTTCGTCGCGCACAACGGTGAGATCAACACCGTCAAGGGCAACCGCAACTGGATGCGCGCCCGCGAGTCGCAGCTTGCCTCCGACCTGTTCGGCCCGCAGGACAAGCTGGCGCGGACCTTCCCGGTCTGCACGCCCGACGCCTCCGACTCCGCGTCCTTCGACGAGGTGCTCGAGCTGCTGCACCTCGGCGGCCGTTCGCTTCCGCACGCGGTGCTGATGATGATCCCGGAGGCGTGGGAGAACCACGACTCCATGGACCCGGCCCGGCGCGCCTTCTACCAGTTCCACTCCACGCTGATGGAGCCCTGGGACGGCCCCGCCACCGTCACCTTCACCGACGGCGTCCAGGTCGGCGCCGTGCTCGACCGCAACGGCCTGCGCCCCGGCCGCTACTGGGTCACCGACGACGGCCTCGTCGTCCTCGCCTCCGAGGTCGGCGTCCTCGACATCGACCCCGCGAAGGTCGTCCGCAAGGGCCGCCTGCAGCCCGGCCGCATGTTCCTGGTGGACACCGCCGAGCACCGCATCATCGAGGACGACGAGATCAAGGCCGCCCTCGCCGCCGAGCAGCCCTACGCCGAGTGGCTGGAGGCCGGCGAGATCGAGCTGGGCGACCTGCCCGAGCGCGAGCACATCGTGCACACGCACGCCTCCGTCACCCGCCGCCAGCAGACCTTCGGCTACACCGAGGAGGAGCTGCGGGTCATCCTCGCGCCGATGGCCAAGGCCGGCGCCGAGCCGATCGGCTCGATGGGCACCGACAGCCCGATCGCGGCCCTCTCCGAGCGCCCGCGGCTGCTGTTCGACTACTTCACCCAGCTGTTCGCGCAGGTCACCAACCCGCCGCTGGACGCGATCCGGGAGGAGCTCGTCACCTCCCTGCGCTCCTCGCTCGGCCCGGAGGGCAACCTGCTGGAGCCGACGGCCGCCTCCTGTCGCACGGTCACCCTGCCCTTCCCGGTGATCGACAACGACGAGCTGGCCAAGCTCATCCACATCAACGCCGACGGCGACATGCCCGGCTTCAAGGCCGCGACCCTCTCCGGCCTGTACCGGGTCTCCGGCGGCGGCGACGCCCTCGCCGCGCGCATCGACGAGATCTGCGCCGAGGCGGACACCGCCATCGACAACGGCGCCCGCCTGATCGTCCTGTCGGACCGCCACTCGGACGCCGAGCACGCGCCGATCCCGTCGCTGCTGCTGACCGCGGCCGTCCACCACCACCTCATCCGCACCAAGCAGCGCACCCAGGTGGGCCTGCTGGTCGAGGCCGGCGACGTCCGCGAGGTCCACCACGTCGCCCTGCTCATCGGCTACGGCGCCGCCGCCGTCAACCCGTACCTGGCCATGGAGTCCGTCGAGGACCTGGTCCGCGCGGGCACCTTCCTGCCCGGCATCGAGTCCGAGAAGGCCATCCGCAACCTCATCTACGCCCTCGGCAAGGGCGTGCTGAAGGTCATGTCCAAGATGGGCATCTCGACCGTCGCCTCCTACCGCGGCGCCCAGGTCTTCGAGGCCGTCGGTCTCGACGAGGCCTTCGTCGAGAAGTACTTCAACGGCACCGCCACCAAGATCGGCGGCGTCGGCATCGACGTCATCGCCAAGGAGGTCGCCGCCCGCCACGCGAAGGCGTACCCGGCCTCCGGCATCGCCCCGGCGCACCGCGCGCTGGATATCGGCGGCGAGTACCAGTGGCGCCGCGAGGGCGAGCCGCACCTGTTCGACCCGGAGACGGTCTTCCGCCTCCAGCACTCCACCCGCTCCGGCCGCTACGACGTCTTCAAGAAGTACACGTCCCGGGTGAACGAGCAGTCCGAGCGGCTGATGACGCTGCGCGGCCTGTTCGGCTTCAAGTCCGACCGGCAGCCGGTCCCGATCGACGAGGTCGAGCCGGTCTCCGAGATCGTCAAGCGCTTCTCCACCGGCGCCATGTCGTACGGCTCCATCTCCAAGGAGGCGCACGAGACCCTCGCCATCGCCATGAACCAGCTGGGCGGCAAGTCCAACACCGGTGAGGGCGGCGAGGACCCGGAGCGCCTGTACGACCCGGCGCGCCGGTCGTCCATCAAGCAGGTCGCCTCCGGCCGCTTCGGCGTGACCAGCGAGTACCTGGTCAACGCGGACGACATCCAGATCAAGATGGCGCAGGGCGCCAAGCCCGGCGAGGGCGGCCAGCTGCCCGGCCACAAGGTCTACCCGTGGGTCGCCAAGACGCGTCACTCGACGCCGGGCGTGGGCCTGATCTCCCCGCCGCCGCACCACGACATCTACTCCATCGAAGACCTGGCCCAGCTGATCCACGACCTGAAGAACGCGAACCCGCGGGCGCGGATCCACGTCAAGCTGGTCTCCGAGGTCGGTGTCGGCACGGTCGCGGCCGGTGTGTCCAAGGCGCACGCGGACGTGGTCCTCATCTCCGGCCACGACGGCGGCACCGGCGCCTCGCCGCTGACGTCGCTGAAGCACGCGGGCGGCCCCTGGGAGCTCGGCCTCGCCGAGACCCAGCAGACCCTGCTGCTCAACGGCCTGCGCGACCGCATCGTCGTGCAGACCGACGGCCAGCTCAAGACCGGCCGCGACGTCGTCATCGCCGCGCTGCTCGGCGCCGAGGAGTTCGGTTTCGCGACCGCGCCGCTCGTCGTCTCCGGCTGCGTCATGATGCGCGTCTGCCACCTGGACACCTGCCCGGTCGGCATCGCCACGCAGAACCCGGTCCTGCGCGACCGCTTCTCCGGCAAGGCCGAGTACGTGGTGAACTTCTTCCAGTTCATCGCCGAGGAGGTCCGCGAGCTGCTGGCCGAGCTGGGCTTCCGCTCCATCGAGGAGGCCGTCGGCCACGCCGAGACGCTCGACGTGACCCGCGCGGTCGACCACTGGAAGGCCCAGGGCCTGAACCTGGAGCCGCTGTTCCACGTGCCCGCGCTGGCCGAGGGCGCCGCCCGCCACCAGGTGATCGCCCAGGACCACGGCCTGGAGAAGGCGCTCGACAACGAGCTGATCAAGCTCGCCGCCGACGCCCTGGCCGCCGACTCGGCGACCGAGGCCCAGCCGGTGCGCGCCCAGGTCGCGATCCGCAACATCAACCGCACGGTCGGCACGATGCTCGGCCACGAGGTGACGAAGAAGTTCGGCGGGGCGGGACTGCCCGACGGCACCATCGACATCACCTTCACCGGCTCGGCCGGCCAGTCCTTCGGCGCCTTCCTGCCGCGCGGCGTCACGCTGCGCCTGGAGGGCGACGCGAACGACTACGTCGGCAAGGGCCTGTCCGGCGGCCGCGTCGTCGTCCGCCCGGACCGGGGCGCCGACCACCTGGCCGAGTACTCCACCATCGCGGGCAACACCATCGCCTACGGCGCGACCGGCGGCGAGCTGTTCCTGCGCGGCCGCACCGGCGAGCGGTTCTGCGTCCGCAACTCCGGCGCGACGGTCGTCTCCGAGGGCGTGGGCGACCACGGCTGCGAGTACATGACCGGCGGTCACGCGGTGGTCCTCGGCCCGACCGGCCGCAACTTCGCGGCCGGCATGTCCGGCGGTGTCGCCTACGTGATCGACCTCAACCGCGACGACGTCAACGCCGGCAACCTCGACGCGATCGAGGCGCTGGACGACGCCGACAAGCAGTGGCTGCACGAAGCGGTGCGCCGCCACCAGGACGAGACGGGCTCCACGGTCGCCGAGAAGCTGCTCGCCGACTGGGACTCGGCCGTGAACCGCTTCAGCAAGATCATCCCCCGCACGTACAAGGCAGTGCTCGCCGCCAAGGACGCCGCCGAGCGAGCCGGTCTGTCCGAGACCGAGATCACCGAGAAGATGATGGAGGCGGCGATCAATGGCTGACCCGAAGGGCTTTCTGAACCACGGCCGTGAGGTCGCCAAGACCCGCCCCGTCGGCGAGCGCGTCAAGGACTGGAACGAGGTCTACGTCCCCGGCTCCCTGCTGCCGATCATCAGCAAGCAGGCCAGCCGGTGCATGGACTGCGGCATCCCGTTCTGCCACAACGGCTGTCCGCTGGGGAACCTGATCCCCGAGTGGAACGACTACGCCTACCGCGAGGACTGGTCGGCCGCGCAGGAGCGCCTGCACGCGACGAACAACTTCCCGGAGTTCACCGGCCGCCTGTGCCCGGCTCCGTGCGAGTCGGCGTGCGTGCTCGGCATCAACCAGGCGCCGGTCACCATCAAGAACGTCGAGGTCTCGATCATCGACAAGGCGTGGGAGACCGGGGACGTCGCCCCGCAGATCCCGGAGCGCCTGTCCGGCAAGACGGTCGCGGTCATCGGCTCGGGCCCGGCGGGTCTGGCCGCCGCCCAGCAGCTGACCCGGGCCGGCCACACCGTCGCCGTCTACGAGCGCGCGGACCGCATCGGAGGCCTCCTCCGCTACGGCATCCCCGAGTTCAAGATGGAGAAGCGGCACATCAACCGCCGTATCGAGCAGATGCGCGCGGAGGGCACCCGCTTCCGCACCGGCATCGAGATCGGCCGCGACCTGAAGGCGACCGACCTGAAGAAGCGGTACGACGCCGTGGTCCTGGCCGTCGGCGCCACCACCGCCCGTGACCTGCCCGTCCCCGGCCGCGAGCTGAAGGGCGTCTACCAGGCCATGGAGTACCTGCCGCTGGCCAACAAGGTCCAGGAGGGCGACTACGTCACCACCCCGATCTCGGCCGAGGGCAAGCACGTCGTGGTCATCGGCGGCGGCGACACCGGCGCGGACTGCGTGGGCACCGCCCACCGCCAGGGCGCGGCCTCGGTGACGCAGCTGGAGATCATGCCCCGCCCGAACGACGAGCGGAACCCGGTCTCCCAGCCGTGGCCGACCTTCCCGATGCTCTACAAGGTCACCTCGGCGCACGAGGAGGGCGGCGAGCGGGTCTACTCCGTCTCCACCACCCACTTCGAGGGCGACGAGGACGGCAACGTCCAGTGGCTGCACCTCACCGAGGTGGAGTTCGTCGACGGCAAGCTGACCCAGAAGCCGGGCACGGAGCGCAAGATCCCCGCCCAGCTGGTCACCCTCGCCATGGGCTTCACCGGCACCGACCGGGAGAACGGCCTGGTGGAGCAGTTCGGCCTGGGACTCGACGAGCGCGGCAACATCGCCCGCGACGCCGACTTCCAGACCAACGTGCCCGGCGTGTTCGTCGCCGGTGACGCCGGCCGCGGCCAGTCGCTCATCGTGTGGGCTATCGCGGAGGGCCGCTCGGCCGCCCGCGGCGTCGACCGCTTCCTGACCGGCGCCAGCGACCTGCCGGCCCCGATCCGCCCGACCGACCGCGCCCTGATGGTCTGACGGACCCCCCCAGCGTCCCGTACAACGGCGTACGGCACACCGACGGCGCCCGCCCCTTGTCCCCGACCGGACCCAGGGCGGGCGCCGTCGCACGTCGTGGGTCAGGGCACCCGGTAGGTCTCGCCGTACACCTGCCAGGTCAGCGGCGTCTTGAGGGACAGGTTGCCGTCGTACAGGAACTGCCGCTGGGCGTTGTCGATGCGGCTGGTGTCGATGGTGGCCTTCTTCCTCTTCATGGCCTCGCGGCGGATGTCGAGGAAGACGTCGAGGTACGACTTCTCCGAGCCGCCCTCGGAGGGCGTGTCCGCCTCCCGCAGCACACGCTCACGCAGCCCGTAGAAGCTGTTCGGGCCGGTGCCGGGGCCGTGGAAGACCATCGCGTCGTAGTAGACGAACTGGCCCAGGGTGCCCAGGCCGTCCAGCTTGGCGAGGCGGACCGCCGGGTCGAAGTAGACGCGGTCGCGCTCCTCGTCCTGCGCCGCACGGAAGGCGGGGCGCCGCGCCTCCGCCTTCCAGGCCGCGGTGAAGCCGGGGTCCAGGCCCTCGTGCGAGTCGGTGCCGTCGACCTTCCGCAGGGCGGGCAGATAGCCGGCGAGGCCGTTGCCGGGGTGGGCCTTGGTGTAGCGCTCGACGAGGGTGAGCATGTCGTGCGTGCCGGAGCAGAACCCGACGATGCCGGCCGTGTAGCCCTGGCCGTCGCCGATGTCCTCGATGTAGCCGTAGGCGCTGCGCCAGTCCAGCGTGGAGTTCTCGGCGCTCGCCACCAGCTTCTGGGCCAGCTCCTTCTTCACGGGCGCGGTCAGGCCCGGCGGCAGGTCGGCGATGACCTCGTCGTCCTCGGCCCGTTCCCGCTCGGCGCGGTCCTTGGCGTCCTGCCGGGCCTGCTGCGCGGCGGAGACGGGCTTGTCCGTGCCGCTGTCGGACTGCGCGGGCGCGAGGAAGTAGAACGCCGCCGTGGCGACCACGGGGGCGGCCGCGAAGAGGAGGCAACCAGCACGTTTCACAGACGGGCACCTTGGGTGAGATTTTCGGACATCGGCCACAGGGTACGGCCAGCCGGTTCACCGCAGGCGCCCGCTGTCGGTTCCGTGACCTTCACAGGCCAGGACGCGCGCGTCGCGAAACCGCCGGTGCAAGAGCACCGGCGGGACCTCACCCGCGGCGATCACCGCCGACGACCACCGCCCGGCACTCCTGCGGGGTGCCCCACGCGGTACGCAGGGCGCGGGCCTTGGTCAGCCACAGCGACAGGTCGTACTCCGCGGTGTAGCCGATCGCGCCGTGCAGCTGCAGTGCCGTGCGGGCGGTGGCGTACGCCGCCTCGCACGCGGCGGTCTTCGCCGCGGCGACGTCCCGCGGCGTCATCGTCAGCGCCGCCCCGAAGAGCAGGGGGCGCGCGAACTCCAGGGCGGTCCGCGCGTCGGCCAGCCGGTGCCTGACCGCCTGGAACGAGCCGACCGGCACCCCGAACTGCACCCGTCGCCGCACGTGGGCGACCGTACGGTCGAGGAGCGTGAGGCCGACGCCGAGGGCCTGGGCGGCGGTGGCCAGACGGGCCCACAGCAGGGCGTGCGCGGCGGGCGGGCCCGGGTCGAGGAGTTCACCGCCGGGAGCCAGCGGGGTGAGACGGCGGGCGGGGTCGAGGGAGCGGCGCACCGGGCCGTGGCCGGGGGCCAGGCGCAGACCGTCACCGTCCACGGCGAGCCGGACGGCCGCAGCGTCGCCGTCCAGCGCGCAGGCCGCCGTACCGCTCCGGCCAGTCGACCACCGACCAGCGCGCAGCGGCCAGTTCGGCCTCCCAGGCGCGATGGGCGGCGAAGCCCTCCGCGGTCTCCAGGGACGGCAGCGGCGCCGCCGGCACGTGCGCGCGCAGCCAGGCGCGGGCCTCGGCGCGGAAGGCGTCCTCTTCCTGCGTGAACGCGAGATCCATCGGCACCCGTCCTTCCCTGACAAGTGTGTAGGTTGGCGTGGCCATGACAGGCGTCGAGAGCCCGGCGTACGAGCCCGGGCACGGGCTGCTGCGGGACCGCACCGCCGTCATCACGGCCGCGGCCGGAACCGGCATCGGCGGCGCGACCGCGCGCCGCTTCCTGGAAGAGGGCGCGCGCGTACTGGTCAGCGACGCCCACGCGCCCCGCCTCGAGCGCTGCGCCGCCGAACTCGCCGCCGAGTTCGGCGCCGGCGCGGTCACCGCCCTGCCGTGCGACGTGACCGACGAGACCCAGGTGCAGACCCTGTTCGACACCACCGTCCGCACCCACGGACGGCTCGACGTCGTCGTCAACAACGCGGGCCTCGGCGGCACTTCGGACCTCGTCGAGATGAGCGACGAACAATGGTCACGCGTGCTCGACGTGACGCTCGGCGGCACCTTCCGGTGCACCCGGGCCGCGCTGCGCCGGATGCGGGAACACGGAGCCGGCGTCATCGTCAACAACGCCTCCGTCGTCGGCTGGCGCGCCCAGACCGGACAGGCGCACTACGCCGCCGCCAAAGCGGGGGTGATGGCGCTGACCCGGTGCGCCGCCCTGGAGGCCGCACGCCACGGGGTGCGGGTCAACGCCGTCTCACCGAGCCTCGCCCTGCACCCCCACCCGGTGAAGGTGACGACGCCCGAACTGCTGCGGGAACTCGCCGACCGCGAGGCCTTCGGACGGCACGCCGAGCCATGGGAGGTGGCCAACGTGATCGTGTTCCTGGCCTCCGGCTACTCCTCCTACATGACCGGCGAGGTCGTCGCCGTCAGCAGCCAGCACCCCTGACGGCCGGGCAGGCCACAATGGACCCGTGCCGACCAAGAAGAAGCCCCAGGTGACCGCGAGCCCGGCGCGCCGCCGCGAACTCCTGCACACCGCCGCCGAGGTGTTCGCCGAGCAGGGCTACAACGCCACCACCGTACGCAAGATCGCGGACCACGCGGGCATGCTCGCGGGCAGCCTCTACTACCACTTCGACTCCAAGGAATCGATGCTCGAGGAGATCCTGCGGACCTTCCTCGACGAACTGTGGGACGGCTACGACACCGTCCTGGCGGCCCGGCTGGGCCCGCGCGAGACCCTCGAAGCACTCGTCACCGAGTCGTTCCGGGAGATCGACCGGCACCGCGCCGCCGTCGCGATCTACCAGAAGGAATCCAGGCAACTCGTCGCGCAGGAGCGGTTCGCCTTCCTCGCCGAGTCACAGCGCAAGTTCGAGAAGGCGTGGCTGTCCACGCTGGAACGCGGGGTCGCCGACCGGGTCTTCCGCGCCGACCTCGACGTCCGCCTCACCTACCGGTTCGTGCGCGACACCGTGTGGGTGGCCGCCTCCTGGTACCGGCCCGGCGGACAGCACAGCCCCGAGGAGATCGCCCGGCAGTACCTGTCGATGGTCCTGGACGGAATCGCCGTACGCACGTAGATCCACGTACGCACGTGAACCCACAGGGAGACGCCATGCCCGAGGCCTACATCGTCGAAGCGGTCCGCACGCCCGTCGGACGGCGCGGGGGAGGCCTCAGCGGCGTCCACCCGGCCGACCTCGGCGCGCACGTACTGAAGGAACTCGTCCTCCGCTCGGGCGTGGACGCGGCGGCCGTGGAGGACGTCGTCTTCGGCTGCCTGGACGCGGTCGGGCCACAGGCCGGGGACATCGCGCGGACCTGCTGGCCGGCGGCCGGACTGCCGGAGGAGGTGCCGGGCGTGACCGTCGACCGGCAGTGCGGCTCCTCCCAGCAGGCCGTGCACTTCGCCGCGCAGGCCGTACTGTCCGGCACCCAGGACCTGGTCGTCGCGGGCGGCGTGCAGAACATGTCGCAGATCCCCATCGCCTTCGCCACCCGGCAGGCCGCCGAACCCCTGGGACTGACCGGGGGACCCTTCGCCGGCAGCGAGGGCTGGCGGGCACGCCACGGCGAGCGGCCGGTCAACCAGTTCGCCGGCGCCGAGATGATCGCCGCGAAATGGGGCATCACCCGGCGCGACCAGGAGGAGTACGCGCTGCGCTCCCACCGGCGGGCGCTGCGCGCCGTCGAGGTCCCTGCCGTGCCTCATGGCGAGCCCGTCGCGCACCATCCGCCGCCACGTCAGCCCCGACAGACGACGGAACCCGGCCGCGCGCCGGACGGCGTGCAGCAGCGCACGGGCACGACCGGAGCGCTCCAGAGCGTCCACCAGATCCGTGCGCAGCATCCGGTGCGGCAGCCCGTCGACCGCCGTGGTGACGGTGACGTCCCGGACCGTCGCCGCCAGATACCGCCGCTTGACCGCGTCCGGGACGGTCGAGTCCGACGTCAGCAGGAACCGCGTGCCCATCGCGACACCCGCCGCCCCGTACGCCAGCGCCGCGACCAGGCCCCGCCCGTCGAAGAAGCCGCCCGCCGCCACCACCGGGATGTCCACCGCGTCGGCCACCTGCGGCAGCGCCACCGTCGTCGCCACCTCACCGGTGTGCCCGCCGCCCTCCCCGCCCTGCACGATCACCGCGTCCGCACCCCACGCCGCGACCTTCTCCGCGTGCCGCCTGGCTCCGACCGAGGGCATGACGACCACGCCCGCCTCCTTCAGCCGCGCGATCAGCTCGCGGGAGGGCGCGAGGGCGAACGAGGCGACCCGGCCGGTACGGCAGCCAGCCCTCGGGCGTGCCGTCCGGCCGCACCAGCGTCGCCTCACCGTCGGTCAGCAGCAGGTCGGGCGCGAAGGTGAGCCGGGCCGGCCGCGCGCCAACGGACGGGATCAGGCCCATCGGACTGGCCAGGATCTCGCCCGCGTCGCGCCAGGCCTCCGCGCAGGCGACGACGCAGTACTCCGCCCGGGTGACCCCCGTCATGCGCCCTCCCGCACGGCCGCCGCCCGGTACGCGTCCTCGTCCCCGCCCAGGAACCGGGCCGTGAACTCGGGCCAGGGCGTGGTCGGGTACATCCGCTGGAACTCCTCGTCCCGGCCGTAGTCGGGGGCGCAGGAGGTGAAGTGCGCGCCGTGCGGGGCCTCGACGACGCCCGTGACCGCGAGCCGCTTCAGCAGGAGCGTCTGCGGGGCCGCCGCCCGCGTCAGCTCCGCGGTGTCCACGATGCGTTCGCAGCTGACGTACGCCGCGTCCGCCGCCTCGCAGAACAGGTCGTCGAAGTACGGGTCCGGGCCCAGGTACTGCCCGTTGCCCAGCCGGTCGGCACGGTTGACGTGCACCAGCGCCGCGTCCAGGCGCAGCGCCGGCATCGCGACGAACGTCTCCGCGTCGTCGTAGGGCGAAGTCACCGTCCGCAGGCCGGGGTTGACCCGCAGCACGTCCGAGCCGGCTCCGGCCCGCACCGGCAGGAAGGGCAGCCGGTTCGCCGCCGCGTGCAGCCCCCACATGAACATCGCCTCGTCGACCTCCGTCAGCTCCAGCGCCCCGCCCTCCCGGGCCGCCCGGTAGTGCGGCTCCAACGGGATCGAGTCGAGCGTGACGAAGGGCGTGACCAGTCTGCGGATCCGGCCCGCGGCGGCCAGCATGCCCACGTCCGGGCCGCCGCAGGAGACGACCGCGAGGTCCCCGACATCGGACCGCAGCAGCGCCCTGACCAGGGCCATCGGCTTACGGCGCGAACCCCAGCCGCCGATGCCGAGCGTCATGCCGCTCGCCGGCCGCGAGACCACCTCCTCGGCGGTCATCGTCTTGTCGGTGAAGCCCTGCTCGAAGCGGTAGCTGCGCCGCACGTCGACGGGATCGATCCCGTTGAGGGCGGCCTTGGCCAGCCGCAGCAGCCGCCCGTCCTTCGCGGCGATCTCCCGCGCCAGCCCCTGCGCCGCCTCGCGCAGCCGGTCGCCCGGGACCACCCGCCACACCGAGCCGTGCGCGTGCAGCTCGGCCGCGCTCACCGTGCGCGAGGTGTAGTACAGCGTCCGCATCAGGTGCCCCGGCACCAGCCGGGCCAGATGCGTGGCGGCGCCCAGCGCGCCCCGGTCCAGCTCGGGCAGGCCGAAGACGGCGTCGTCGCTCGCCACGATCGCGTCCGCGTTGCCGGCCAGCCCTGTCCCCCCGCCGAGACAGAAGCCCTGCACCGCCGCCACCACCGGCGCCTCGCACTCGTACACCGCCGCGAAAGCCTCCGCGCAGCCCTGGTTCGCGCCGAGCAGCGCATGGTCCCCCCGCGCCTGTATCTCCTTGATGTCCACCCCCGCGCTGAACCCGCGCCCCCCGGCGGCCAGCACCACACAGCGCACCCGCGGATCCCGGCCGGCCGCGCGCACGGCGTCGGCCAGGGCGAACCAGCCGCGCACCGGCAGCGTGTTCACCGGCGGGAAGTCGACGGTGACGACGGAAATCCCCTTTTCTTTCCGGGGGCGAGGCGGAGACACCCATGCGCGCATCAGCTACCCTCGCACTCAACGCCTTCCACCAAACATTTGTTAGGTGTGCTTCGAAGCCAGCAGCCGGCGGATCGTCACGGGAGGCCCTGTGGAAAACATGGACAACCGGCCCGACCCACCTGTGGACAACCGCACCGTGGTGGTCACCGGCGGCACCAGAGGCATCGGCGCCGGCATCGCCCGGGCGTTCGCCGACACCGGGGCCCGGGTCGTCGCCTGCGCCCGCAGACCCCCCGAAAAGCCGGTCGCGGGCGTCGAGTTCGCCCCGCTCGACCTGCGGGACCCGCCCGCCGTCCGCGCCTTCTTCGCCGCCCTGCCCCGCCTCGACGTACTGGTCAACAACGCCGGCGGCGCACCCTACCGGCGGCTGGCCGACGCGGACGCCGAACGGCACGCCCGGGTGATCGAGCTGAACCTGCTCACCCCGCTGACCGCCTCCCTCGCCGCGTACGAGCACCTGCGGCGGGCCCGCGGCTGCGTCGTGATGATCGGCAGCGTCAGCGGCGACCGCCCCTCGCCCGGCACCGCCGCCTACGGCGCGGCCAAGGCGGGACTGGAGAACCTCGCCAGGTCCATGGCCGTGGAATGGGCGCCGGAGGTACGGGTCAACACCCTGGTCGTCGGCATGGTCCGCACCGAACGGGCGCACCGCCACTACGGCGGCGACGACGGCATCACGGCTGTCGCCCGCACCGTCCCCCTCGGCCGGCTGGCCGCCCCCGCCGACGTGGGCGCCGCCGCCGTCTTCCTCGCCTCCGACGCCGCCGCCTACATCAGCGGCGCGAGCCTGCTGGTGCACGGAGGCGGCGAGCGGCCCGCGTTCCTGGACGCGGCGACCGTCAACAGGGACGCCACGTGAACACAGACCACGCCGTCAACAGCGACACGGCCGCGAACAAGGGAGAACCGACATGAGCGTGAGCGGAATCTGCGCCGGCCGGGTCGTCGCCGTCACCGGCGCGGGCCGCGGACTGGGCCGCGCACACGCCCTGGCGTTCGCCGCCGAGGGCGCCCGCGTCGTCGTCAACGACCTGGGCGTCGGACTCGACGGAGCACCCGGGCCCGAGAACCCCGCCCGTGCGGTCGCGGAGGAGATCCGGGCGGCGGGCGGAGAAGCGGTGGCGCACGGCGGCGACATCGCCACGACCGAGGGCGCCGCCTCCCTGATCCGCGCCGCGGTGGAGACGTACGGCCGCCTCGACACCCTCGTCAACAACGCCGGATTCCTGCGCGACCGCATGCTGGTCAACCTCGACGAGGACGACTGGGATGCCGTCCTGCGCGTCCACCTCAAAGGACACTTCCTGCCGCTCCGGCACGCCGCCGCGCACTGGCGCGCGGAGAGCAAGGCGGGCCGCCGGCCGGTGGCCCGGATAGTCAACACCAGCAGCGGCGCCGGCCTGCTCGGTTCGGTCGGCCAGGGCAACTACAGCGCCGCAAAGGCCGGGATCATCGGCCTCACCCTGGTCGCCGCGGCCGAACTGGGCCGCTACGGCGTGCAGGTCAACGCCATCGCCCCGGCGGCCCGCACCCGGATGACCGAACGCGCCTTCGCCGAGGCCATGGCCGCCCCGGCTCCGGCTTCGACGCCATGGCCCCCGAGAACGTCTCCCCCCTGGTGGTCTGGCTGGGCTCCGCCGCGAGCGCCGGGGTGACCGGCCGGGTCTTCGAGGCGGAGGGCGGCCGGATCACCGTCATGGAGGGCCGCCCCCGCTCACGTGTCGCACTCCAGCACCGTCCGGCACAGCGAGCACCGCGCCCGCACCCGCCCCCGCACCGGCACCCGGATCCGCTGCTGACAGGTCGGGCACGGGAAGGACACCCGCAGCCGCCCGCCGCCGTCGGGGGAGAAGGCATAGCCCACCCCCGGCTGCGGGCCCGGCGTGTGCCGGCGGTCGCGGGCGTAGCGGCGGCGCCCCGCCCAGCCCGCACCGGTCAACGGCGGCTGCTGCTCGTCCCGGCGGGCCTCCGCCATGCCCCTGACGTACGCCGTGTAGGCCTGCGGACTGGTGAACCACACCGAGGGATCCTCGTGGAACACCAGCGCCCGCTTGGCCAGCACGTAGCCGAACTCCTCCGGAGTGAGGTAGCCCAGCTTCTGCGACGACATTGCGTCCTCCCGGTAGGCGTCCAGCAGCAGCCAGCCCGCGCCCAGATAGGTCGCCGCCGTGTCCGTGAGGATCTCGTTCTCCGCCGTACCGGGGAACGACAGGTCCAGGCGGTGCAGATAGACGTGCGTCACCTCGTGCGCCAGCGCCGCGCCGATGTCCCGCCGGTGCGTACGGAAGCGGCCGTTCAGCTCGACGAAGTACTCCGGGCCCGCCGCGAGTTCCACGTTCGCCGCATGGGTCATCTCACGGAAGCTCACGACCAGACGGGCGTCCGGCAACCGGAAGTGCCGCACCATCTCGCGGGCCACCCGCTGCGCCCCCAGATACAGATCATCGGTGTCGCAGAAGGCCACGTCGGCGGGGGCCACGCTGCCCGCGAACGTCTGGACGGTGTCGCACGACAGACGCCGGTACAACGCCGTGATCGATGCCCGCACCGTCTCCAGATGCGGGAAGCCGTGCTCGACCGGTCCGTCGTTCGCCACGCCCGACCCCCAAGACGCCCTGAACCCGATTCCACTCTACGAGCTCCCCGAGGACCCGCGCCGGTTTTCCCCCGCCGGACCCCGCACCGGCACCCGGGCAGCCGGTCCGTCCAGGTCACGTAGGCTGAGCGCCCATGACCACCAGCAACAACGGCGCCGCCGACGTCGACCCCGCCGTCCGTGAGGAGCTCGCCCGGCTGCGCGACAGCATCGACAACATCGACGCCGCCGTCGTCCACATGCTCGCCGAGCGCTTCAAGTGCACCCAGCAGGTCGGCCACCTCAAGGCCGCACACCAGCTGCCGCCCGCCGACCCGGCCCGCGAGGCCCGCCAGATCGAGCGCCTGCGCTCCCTCGCCGAGAGCGCCAAGCTGGACCCGGCGTTCGCCGAGAAGTTCCTGAACTTCATCATCGCCGAGGTCATCCGCCACCACGAGCGCATCGCCGACGACGCCGTGAACGGCACCGTCCACCGGACCGACTGACGCCGCCGGGCGCCGAGCGGGATGTGACAGCACGGGCGCCCGGCCCACCCCGGCGCGCCCGGACGCCCGCACCCTTCCGCACCCTTCCGACCGGACACCCGAAACGCCCGAGACGTTCCGGCCACCCCCGCCACGCGCGGCCACCCTCGGCGACACCCGCCACGCCCCGCCCCGCCGGCACCGCACCGCCACCCCCGTGACACCCGGCGGCGCCCACGCCCCCCGCACCGCCCCGGCGCACGGGCGAGGCGCAGGACCGGACATAGGGCGCGTACCGATCCGCCCCTGTGCCGTGCCCCCGCGATCAGGCAGCATGTCCTGCATGTCCGTACTGACGCGCGACGAAGCGCAGACCCGTGCCACACTTCTCGACGTCCACCGCTACACGATCGACCTCGATCTGACCACCGGCGACGAGACCTTCGACTCCCGCACCACCATCCGCTTCACGGTGCGCGACGGCCAGGACCCCACGGACACCTTCGTCGAGCTCAAGCCGGCCCAACTGCGCACCGTCACCCTCGACGGACAGCCCCTCGACCCGGAAACCCTCGACGACAACCGGCTGCCCCTGAAGAACCTCACCCCCGGCGAGCACGAACTCCGCGTCGACGCGGCCATGCGCTACTCCCGCACCGGCGAGGGCATGCACCGCTTCACCGACCCCACCGACGGCGAGACCTACCTCTACACCCAGCTCTTCCTGGACGACGTCCAGCGCGTCTTCGCCGCCTTCGACCAGCCCGACCTCAAAGCCGTCTTCGAGCTGACCGTCAAGGCCCCCGAAGGCTGGACCGTCCTCGCCAACGGCACCACCGAACACCTCGGCGACGGCCACTGGCACGCCGCCCCCACCCCGCTGATCTCCACCTACCTCGTCGCCGTCGCCGCCGGCCCCTGGCACTCCGTACGCACCGAGCACCGCGGCCTGCCCTTCGGCCTGCACTGCCGCCGCTCACTCGCCCCCCACCTGGACGCCGACGCCGACGAACTCATCGAGATCACCCGGCAGTGCTTCGACCGCTACCACGAGAAGTTCGAAGAGCCCTACCCCTTCGACTCCTACGACCAGGCCTTCGTCCCCGAATTCAACGCCGGCGCCATGGAGAACCCCGGCCTGGTCACCTTCCGCGACGAATTCGTCTACCGCTCCGCCGTCACCGACACCGAGCGGCAGGTCCGCGCCATGGTCATCGCCCACGAGATGGCCCACATGTGGTTCGGCGACCTCGTCACCCTGCGCTGGTGGGACGACATCTGGCTGAACGAGTCCTTCGCCGAGTACATGGGCTACCAGACCCTCACCGAGGCCACCCGCTTCACCGACACCTGGACCGACTTCGGCGTCAACCGCAAATCCTGGGGCTACGACGCCGACCAGCGCCCCTCCACCCACCCCGTCGCCCCCGAACACGTCGACGACACCGCCTCCGCCCTCCTCAACTTCGACGGCATCTCCTACGCCAAGGGCGCCTCCGCGCTGCGCCAACTGGTGGCCTGGCTCGGCGAGAAGGACTTCCTCACCGGAATCAACACCCACTTCGCCCGCCACAAATTCGCCAACGCCACCCTCGCCGACTTCATCGACTCCCTCGCCTCCGCCACCGAACGCGACGTCCACGCCTGGGCCGACGCCTGGCTGCGCACCACCGGCGTCGACACCCTCGCCCCCGTCGTCACCCCCGCCTCCGACGGCACCTGCACCCTCACCGTCCGGCACACCGGCAGCCGCCCCCACCGCATCGCCGCCGGCCTGTACGACATGGACATCGCCGACGAAGGCCGCCACCTCCTCCTGCGCAAAAGCCTCGACCTCGACCTCCCGCACACCGACCCGCAGCCCCTCGGCAAGCGCCCCGCCCTGCTCGTCCTCAACGACAGCGACCTCACCTACGCCAAGATCCGCTTCGACCCCGCCTCCTTCGACACCCTGCGCACCTGCCTGTCCGGCCTGCCCGAACCACTCACCCGCGCCGTCGTCTGGAACGCCCTGCGCGACGCCGTCCGCGACGGCGAACTCCCCGCCGCCGCCTACCTCGACACCGCCCGCACCCACCTCCCGCACGAAACCGACCTCGCCCTCGCCGAAGGCGTCCTCAACTTCGCCTCCACCCACATCGCCGACCGCTACGTCACCCCCGAACAGCGGCCCGCCGCCCTGGCCACCCTCACCGCCCTCTGCCGCGACCTCATCCGCCGCACGGAGGACGGCGACAACCCCGGCCTGCGCCTGATCGCCGTACGCCACTACATCGACGTCGCCGCACAGCCCGACACCATCGCCGCCTGGCTCACCGAGGGCACCGTGCCCGGCGGCCCCGAACTCGACCCCGACCTGCGCTGGCGCGTCCTGAGCCGGCTCGCCGTCCTCGGCGCCGTCGACGAGGCCGCCATCGCCGCCGAACTGAAACGCGACCCCTCCGCCACCGGCCAGGAGGGCGCCGCCCGCTGCCGGGCCGCCCTGCCCGACCCCGACGCCAAACAGCGCGCCTGGGACTCGATGTTCGCCGGCGACGACCTGTCCAACTACCTGTTCACCGCCACCGCCCAGGGCTTCTGGCAACCCGAACAGGCCGACCTGGTACGCGCGTACGTACCGCGCTACTACGACGACGCCGTCGCCGTCGCCGCCCGCCGCGGCCCCGCCATCGCCGCCGCCGCCGGCCGCTGGGCCTTCCCGGCCCACGCCGTCGACGCCGAGAACCTCCACCTCGGCGAGGCATGCCTGCGCGAAGCCGACCCCGTACCGGCCCTGCGCCGCAGGCTGACCGACGAACTGGACGACCTCGCACGAGCACTACGGGTCAGGCAGGCATAGGTTCCGGCCCGCGAGCACACAACAGGGGCTGCGGTGACGAAAGACCCACCGCAGCCCCTGAACGACCCGACCCCTAGAACACCGGCGTACCGTCCCGCGTCAGCTTCCAGTCCACCGACGCGAAGTCCTTCGGGTCCAGCACACCCTTCGCGGTCACCCACTCCGCGATCCGCGTGCGGATCTCCGTCGACTCCGACCACACCTCCTTCGCCGAAGCGACGAACGGGAACGCACCACCACCGTTCGCACGGTAGTTGTTCACCGCCAGCACGAACTGCTGCGCGTCGTCCAGCGTCGCACCGTTGTACGACAGGTTCTTGATCCGCGAACCCGCCGCCTGGGCGATGTCGATGTCGTACCGCAGACCCGACACGTAGTCGTAGTTGTAGTCCGGACGGCCGTTCGCGTTCGTCAGCTTCTCCACGTCCACCGCCGCACCGGCCGCGGTCTGCACGAAGTACTCCGCCGAATACTCCAGGTACGCCCGGATCTGCGCACCCGTCATCACCTTCGCCACCAGCGTGTTGTCGTACACGTACAGACTCGACAGGGCCCGGATCGTCACATCGCCCGCCGGGATCTCCGACGTCCGCGAGAACGGCGACGCCTGCGCGATCACCGGCAACGAGGCGTACTCCGTCCCCGCCAGCGCCGCCCGGACCACGTCCTCCTGCACCTTGGTGATCAGATCGATGATCGGGGCGTCCTTGTAACGGGCCTCCACCGTCGTCAGCGTCTCCGTCGCCCTGCCGACCACCTGGTTGACGTACGCGACCACCTTCGCGTGCTCGTCCGTCAGCAGCTTCGTGATCTTCGGGTCGTCGGCGACCGTGTTCGAGTTCCGCAGCGAAGCCGCCACCGACTCGACCTCCCACCTGCCCCGGCTGAACACCAGCTCGACATCGAACAGGGTCAGCCGCTCCGCGTAGCACAACGGCTCCGACAGCACGACCGTCTTCCCCGTCTTCTCGTTGACGACCTTCAGCTCCGGAATCTCCACATGCGCGTGCCCGACCAGGATCGCGTCGATGCCCGGCACCTGCTTCGCCACGTTCGCCGCCGCGTTCTCCACGTACGGCACCTGGTCACCGTACGACGACGTCCCCGACGAACCCGAGTGCGCCGACACCACCACCACGTCCGCGCCCATCGACCTCAGCTTCGGCACCCACTTCGCCGCCTGCTCCTCCAGACCCGGGAACTCCAGCTTCCCCTGCACATACGCCTTGTCCCAGATCGCGATACCCGGATTCGTCAGCCCCAGCACCGCCACCCGCACCGGCGGCAGACCCGGCACCCGGAACGTCTTCATGAAGTACGGCGGAAACGCCGGCCGCAGCGTCTTCGCGTCCACCGCGTTCGCGCCCAGCAGCGGGAAACGGCACTGCTGCTCGAACTTCCGCAGCGTCTCGATGCCGTAGTTGAACTCGTGATTGCCCAGCGCCACCGCGTCGTACCCGATCGCGTTCATCGCCTGCGCCATCGGATGCACCGGACCGCCCTCGGCGGTGATCGGGTCGACCTTCGCGTAGTAGTACGTCAGCGGTGTGCCCTGGATCGTGTCACCCGCGTCCAGCAGCAGCGTGTTGCAGCGGCCCTTCTCCTCGCGCACCTGGTTCACCAGCGTCGAGATCCGGGCCAGGCCCATCGCGTTGCCCTTGGCGTCCGCGTACTCCGCGTCCTTGAAGTAGTCCCAGTTGAAGACGTGCCCGTGCAGGTCCGTGGTACCCATCACGGTCAGGGAGTACCGCTTCGCGGGCCTCGGCGCCTTCGGCGCCTTCGTCGCCTCCGCCGCCTGGGCCGCCGGCGCCGCCGCGGCACCCGCGAGCGCCACCCCCGCCCCGGTCACGGCCGACTTCTTCAGGAACTTCCGACGGTTCAAAGGCATGTCCGGGTCTCCTCCGGGAACGGATCAACAACGCGCGTAGATTCTGACCCGTCCATGACCGACGGCAACAGGGCCCGCAGGTTTCTTTCTGGTGACCGAACATGCGTCAACCGCCGCACACAACCGGCCAACACCTGACACAGTGGGGCGTATGAGCACCCCCACCACAGACGGCCCCGGCCCCGCCGTCCCCTACGGCACCCCCGACGCACCCCGCCTCGCCGTCCGCGGCGAAGCCCACCTCGAAACCGACCCCGAGACCGCCCGCATCACCGTCACCATCGCCTCCCGCGGCAAGGACCGCACCGCCGCCCTCCAAGACCTCACCCGCCGCAACACCACCGCCCTCGACCTCCTCAAGAGCTACGGCGACGCCGTCGAACACCTCGAGACCGGCGCCTTCACCATCAGCCCCGAACTCAAGGAAAAAGGCCGCGGCGAACGCATCCACGCCTACCACGGACGCGTCCACATCACCGCCGAACTCACCGACTTCACCGCCCTCGGCGAACTCACCACCCGACTCGCCGACCTCGACCTCACCCGCGTCGACGGCCCCTGGTGGGCCCTCCGCCCCGACTCACCCGTCCACCGCCGCGCCCGGCAACAAGCGGTCCACGAAGCGGTCCAACGCGCCCGCGAATACGCCGAAGCACTCGGCACCACCCTCACCGCCCTCGTCGAACTCGCCGACATCGGCGCCGAGAACACCCCACCCCGACCCCAGGCACCCGGCCGCATGCGCTCCATGGCCTACGCCGCGGCCGCCGAGGACACCACCCCCGCACTCGACCTCGAACCCCAGCGACAACACGTCCACGCCGCCGTCAACGCCCGCTTCACCATCGCCCCACCCCGCCTCTGAACCGCTCGTCGGAGCAACCCACCGCACACATCGACACCCACCAACAACCCTTCACCCAAAGGTCGTTGGGCCGACACGCCGGGCCGAGCCGCTACCAACCGGTAAGCCCTAGGCTCGAACCATGCGCCGAGCGAAAATCGTCTGCACCCTGGGCCCCGCCACCAACTCGTACGACCGGATCAAAGCACTCGTCGAAGCCGGCATGGACATCGCCCGCTTCAACCTCAGCCACGGCGACCACGCCGAACACGAGGAGCGCTACCGGCACGTACGCAAGGCCGCCGACGAAACCGGCCGCAGCGTCGGAATCCTCGCCGACCTCCAGGGCCCCAAGATCCGCCTCGGCCGCTTCACCGAAGGCCCCGTCCTCCTCGAACGCGGCGACACCTTCACCATCACCGTCGAAGAAGGCGCCGAAGGCGACCGCCACACCTGCGGCACCACCCACACCGGCCTCGCCACCGACGTCACCCCCGGCGAACGCATCCTCGTCGACGACGGCAAGGTCTGCCTCGAAGTCACCTCCGTCGACGGCCCCCGCGTCCACACCCTCGTCGTCGAAGGAGGCATGGTCTCCGACCACAAGGGCCTCAACCTCCCCGGAGTCGCCGTCTCCGTCCCCGCCCTCTCCGACAAGGACGAAGCAGACCTGCGCTGGGCCCTGCGCACCGGATTCGACATCATCGCCCTCTCCTTCGTCCGCAGCGGCCGCGACATCGAAGACGTCCACCGCATCATGGACGAGGAAGGCCGCCGCCTCCCCGTCATCGCCAAAATCGAGAAACCCCAGGCCGTCGACGCCATCGACGACATCGTCGCCGCCTTCGACGGCATCATGGTCGCCCGCGGCGACCTCGGCGTCGAAATGCCCCTCGAAGACGTCCCCGTCGTCCAGAAACGCGCCGTCAAAGTCGCCAAACGCAACGCCAAACCCGTCATCGTCGCCACCCAGATGCTCGACTCCATGATCGACAACTCCCGCCCCACCAGGGCCGAGGCCAGCGACGTCGCCAACGCCGTCATCGACGGAACGGACGCCGTGATGCTCTCCGGCGAGACCAGCGTCGGCAAATACGCCGTCGAAACCGTCCGCACCATGGCCAAGATCGTCGAAGCGGCCGAGGAGGACCTCCTCGCCAAGGGCCTGTCGCCGCTGACCGAACACAACAAGCCCCGCACCCAGGGCGGCGCGGTGGCCCGCGCGGCGGCCGAGACCGGCGACTTCCTCGGCGCCAAGTTCCTCGTCGCCTTCACCCAGTCCGGCGACACCGCCCGCCGCCTCTCCCGCTACCGCTCCCCGATCCCCCTCCTCGCCTTCACCCCCGAGCCGGCCACCCGCTCCCAACTCAGCCTCACCTGGGGCGTGGAGACCTTCCTCGGCCCGCACGCCGACTCCACCGACGCGATGGTCGACCAGGTCGACGAACTGCTCCTGAAGCACGGCCGCTGCGAACCCGGCGACGTCGTCGTCATCACCGCGGGCTCACCCCCCGGCGTCTCCGGCTCCACCAACATGCTCCGCGTCCGCCGCATCGGCGAGGACGACACCGCGGGGTAGCCGGCGTCAGTACTTGGGGCCCACGTGCGCGTCCATGAGGGCGACGGAGGCTTTCCGGGCGACGGAGATGTTGAAAGGATCGCTGCCCCGGGCAAGGGTGGTCCACTCGACGCCGACCTTGTCCAGGGTCTCCGCGAAGAGCCTGCGGATGTCGTCGGACTTGTTGGTGAAGAAGTAGCGAGGGTACTCGTAGCGCTTGAGCTCACCGCCGACCATGCGGGTCGTCCAGTTCGTGATACGGCACCCGTCCGAGTGGATCAGCCCCCGGATGAACTCCCAGGGGTACTCGTCGACGATCTCCTGCTGCCAGGGTTCCAGGACGATCCGCCGCTCATGCTTCTTGCCGGGGCCGTGCTGGGGGAACAAGCAGTGCAGGTGCTTCGAGTACACCTTGACGTCGCGGCACCCGGCACGGCGGCGGTGCCAGACGGAGTTGTCCGGGAAGACGGAACGCATGGCTTGCTCACACGCGTCGATGAGACCGCCCCACGTCTCGGTGCACGAGATCATCAGAGTGGGCACGCGGTGCCCCGAGTAGTGACTGATGTGGCCGTCGCCGAGGTAAAGACCGAGCAGGTAGCTGTACGCCGCCCGGTCCAGGTCGCGTCCGTCGCAGCGTGGACACTCGGGGCCGTGCCTGCCCGGACACTCGCCTCGCTTTGCCCGGTCCAGGTGCTTCCAGTAGCCGATCGTGCCCAGCGGAACGTTGAGCCTGCGCGCCACTTCCGCGTTCTTCATGCCGTCGCGGAGCATGGTGAGAGCCCTCTGTCGTACCTCTGTGCCATGGAAGTTCATGCGGTCACTATGTGCGACCGGCCGCGACTGTGCGCAGCAAAAAGCGGAGGATCACGCGAACGTGATCCTCCGCTTTCAGGGGTGCCCGGTGTGGGATTCGAACCCACATGCCCAAAGGGCACGGCATTTTGAGTGCCGCGAGTCTCGCCTATTCCTCCAACCGGGCAGGCTGTGGAGCTGTCGGAAAGTGTACCGGTTCACCGCAGCTTCCTGCCTGTAGGTAGGCTGCAAAGGCAGCAAGACGTGCCCGGCCCGCAACGAGGAGCCCCCGTGACCGCCCCCGAGTCGCCCCAGCCCGTAGACGCGCCCGACGACGACAAGTCGCACGTGCCTCCGCTGACGACCCGTGTCGTCATCGCCGAGGACGAGGCACTGATCCGGCTCGACCTCAAGGAGATGCTGGAGGAGGAGGGCTACAGCGTCGTCGGTGAGGCCGGTGACGGCGAGCGGGCGATCGAGCTCGCCCGTGAGCACCAGCCGGACCTGGTGATCCTCGATGTGAAGATGCCGAAGATGGACGGCATCTCGGCGGCCGAGAAGATCGCCGAGGAGCGTATCGCCCCGGTGCTGATGCTCACCGCCTTCTCGCAGCGCGACCTGGTCGAGCGGGCTCGGGACGCGGGTGCGATGGCGTATCTGGTGAAGCCGTTCAGCAAGAGTGACGTGGTGCCGGCGATCGAGATGGCCGTCTCGCGCTTCACCGAGCTGAAGGAGCTGGAGAAGGAGGTCGCCGACCTCTCCCAGCGGCTGGAGACGCGGAAGCTGGTGGACCGGGCGAAGTCGGTCCTGCAGACGGAGTACGGGCTGACGGAGCCGGCCGCGTTCCGGTGGATCCAGAAGACGTCGATGGACCGCCGGATGTCGATGCAGCAGGTGGCCGAGGCGGTCATCCAGGACGCCGAGGAGAAGAAGGCCGCCAAGGGCTGAGCCCGGGCGGGCCGGTGAGCCGGTGAGACGACGCGAGGCCCGCGTCCCTGTCTGACAGGGACGCGGGCCTCGCGTCGTGCGGCCGTCGTGCGGGTCAGTCCTCGCCGAGGTAGGCCTTGCGGACGGATTCGTCGTGCAGGAGGTCCTGGCCGCTGCCGGAGAGGACGATGTTGCCGACCTCCATGACGTGGCCCTGGTCGGCGAGCGACAGGGCGGCCTGGGCGTTCTGTTCGACGAGCAGGATGGTGGTGCCCTGGGCCTTCAGCTCGACGATGGTCGACATGATCTTCTGCATCATGATCGGGGAGAGGCCCATGGAGGGTTCGTCGAGCATGAGCAGTTTCGGCTGGGACATCAGGGCCCGGCCCATGGCGAGCATCTGCTGTTCGCCGCCGGAGAGGGTGCCCGCGGCCTGCTTGCGGCGTTCCCCGAGGATGGGGAAGAGGTCGTAGGCGCGCTGGATGTCCTTGTCGATGCCTTCCTTGTCCTTGCGGAGGAAGGCGCCGAGCTGGAGGTTCTCCTCGATGGAGAGGCGGGGGAAGATGTGCCGGCCTTCGGGGGAGTGGGCGAGTCCGAGGGCGACGATCTTGTGGGCGGGTACGCCGTTGAGGGGCTGGCCGTCGAAGAGGATCTTTCCGGAGCTGGGCTTGAGGAGTCCGGAGAGGGTGCGCAGGGTGGTGGTCTTGCCGGCGCCGTTGGTGCCGATGAGGGTGACCACCTGGCCTGCTTCGACGGTGAAGGAGATGCCTTTGACGGCCTCGATCTTGCCGTAGGCGACCCGGAGGTCCTCGACCTCGAGGAGTGCGGTCACTGGGCTTCTCCCTTGGTGGTGCCGGCGGTGCTGTCCTCTGCCGGTTCGCCCTCGAAGGGTTCGCCGAGGTAGGCGGCGACGACGCGTTCGTCGGCCTGGACGACGTCGGAGGTGCCCTCGACGAGTTTCTCGCCCTGGACGAGGACGGCGACGCGGTCGCAGAGGTTGAAGATGAAGCGCATGTCGTGCTCGATGACGAGGACGGCGATGCCCATGTCGCGGATGGCGAAGACGAGTTCTTCGGTGGTCCGGGTCTCCTGGGGGTTCATGCCGGCGGTGGGCTCGTCCAGGAGGAGCAGTCCGGGTTCGCTCGCCAGGGCTCGTGCGATCTCCAGCTTGCGCTGTTCGCCGTAGGGGAGGTTGCGGGCGAGGTGGTCGCGTTTGTGGGCGAGGCCGATGAACTCCAGGAGTTCCATGGCGCGTTCCTCGCTCGCCTTTTCGGCCTTCTTGAAGCCGGGGCCGCGCAGGAGGGCGGACCAGAGGCCTTCCTTGGTGCGGGTGTGGCGGCCGACGAGGACGTTCTCGAGGACCGTCATGTTGGCGAACAGGCGGATGTTCTGGAAGGTGCGGGCGATGCCGGCCTTGGTGACCAGGTGGGGCTTGGGCGGCAGGACGGTGCCCTGGTAGGAGACGGTGCCTTCGGTGGGGACGTACAGGCCGGTGAGGCAGTTGAAGAACGTTGTCTTTCCGGCGCCGTTGGGGCCGATGAGGCCGACGATCTCGCCCTTGTTGACGGTGAAGTCGACGGAGCGGACGGCGGTGAGGCCGCCGAAGCGCATGGTGACGTCGCGGGCTTCGAGTACAGGTGTCGTCATGGTTCGTTACGCCCCTGCCTTGGTGGCGGCCGGTTCGTCGGTCAGCGTTTCGGTTTCTGGTACGTCGAGTTGGCCGGTCTCGTGGAATTCGAGCTGGCGGCGGCGGTTGGCGATGATGCCTTCGGGGCGGAAGCGCATCAGGAGGATGAGCGCGATGCCGAAGGCGAGGAGCGACTTGTCCTGGAGGAAGTCGAGCTTCTCGGGGAGCAGGTAGAGCAGGGCGGCGCCGAGCAGGGGTCCGGCGACGGTGCCCATGCCGCCGAGGACGACGGCGGCGAGGAGGAAGGCCGAGTTGGGCGGGGTGGAGCCGGCGAACTGGTAGGGGTTGGGGACCACGCTGTAGGTGACGTGGGCGCTGACGGTGCCGGCGAGGCCGGCGAGTGAGGCGCCGAGGGCGAAGGCGATGAGTTTGACGCGGAAGCCGTTGATGCCCATGGCGGTGGCGGCGGTTTCGTCTTCGCGGATGGCGATCCAGGAGCGGCCGATGCGGGAGTCGGCGGCGCGGGTGTAGACGAGGACCACGATGGCCATGATCAGGACCATGAGGAGGTAGTAGTTGGCGAAGCGGCCGAGGGTGATCCCGCCGATGTCGTGGGGGTCTCCGAACTTGAAGCCGAAGAGGTTCAGGTCGGGGATGGCGGGGATGCCGTTGGGGCCGTTGGTGAGGTCGGGTCCGGAGTCGCCGTCCATGTTGTTGACGGCGATGCGGAAGATCTCTCCGAAGCCGAGGGTGACGATGGCGAGGTAGTCGCCGCGCAGTCGCAGGGTGGGGGCGCCGATGAGGACGCCGAAGACGAGGGATGCGGCGGCGCCGGTGAGGGCGGCGGCCCAGAAGGGGAACTGGACGCCGGAGAACTTGGAGAACTCGGAGCCGGAGACGAGGGCGGCGGTGTAGGCGCCGACGCCGAGGAAGGCGACGTATCCGAGGTCGAGGAGGCCGGCGAGGCCGACGACGATGTTCAGGCCGAGGGCGACGGTGCCGAAGATGAGGATGTTGACGCCGATGTTGGCGTAGTGGTCGTCGCTCTGGGTGAAGGGGAAGGCGATGGCCGCGACGAAGCCCATGGCGAGCGTGAAGCTGCGGTTGGCGGCGACCATGTGGGAGAACCGGTCGAGGAGGCCGGCGGTGTGCAGTGCCCAGACGGTGAAGACGACGACGATGAGGTAGCCGATGAAGAGTTCGCCGTATTCGGTGTCGATGCCGTAGGTGAAGACGCCGAGGCCGATGGCGGTGATGGCGGTGATGACGGCGCGCTGTATCCAGCCGTTGACGGCCTGGGGGGCGTGGATCCTCTCCGGTTTGGCGGTGTAGGCCTTGAAGGTCTCCTTGCCGCTGTCGTGCTTGTGCTCGGGCAGGGCGAGGGCGCCGAGGAGGGGCAGCAGGGAGGCGGCGGCGGCGACCCAGCCGCCGGGTTCGAGGTTGGCGAGGCCGCCGAGTTCGGCGCTGATGGAGATGACCGTGTACCAGGTGACGCCGAAGGCGCCGACGGCGAGGAGTACGAGGGGGGCGTTGTTGCGGGCGGGGACGAGCCAGCGCAGGCCGCGGACGCCGTAGACGGCGAGGGAGAAGAGGGCGACGAGGGCGCCGGCGATGAAGGTCAGCCACTGCAGGCCGCCGGGGTAGCCGGTGACGGTGAGGTCGCCGGGGAACTCGGAGGTCCAGGTCCAGGCCAGGAAGGTGGACGCGGCGGTGGCGATGCCGCCGCCGAGGAGGAGTGCGCGGGCGGTGGCGAGGGGCAGTGGGAGGAGTCCGCGGGGGGCGGGCGTGGGTATCGCGTCCGCGGGCGGGGTGGCGGGGGTCTTGGTCGTCTCGGTCATGTGATCACGCCCTGTCCGCGACGCGCTCGCCGAGCAGGCCTTGTGGCCTGAACAGGAGCACCAGGATGAGGAGAACGAAGGCCCAGACGTTGGCCCAGCTCTGGCCGCCGAGCTGCTGCATGCCGGGGATGTCGTTGATGTAGGCGGAGGCGAGGGTCTCGGCGATGCCGAGGACGACGCCGCCGAGCATGGCGCCGTAGATGTTGCCGATGCCGCCGAGGACGGCGGCGGTGAAGGCCTTGAGGCCCATCAGGAAGCCCATGCGGTAGTCGATGCTGCCGTATTTGAGGCCGAAGGAGAGGGCGGCGACGGCGGCGAAGAAGCCGCCGATCGCGAAGGCGATCACGATGATGCGGTTGGTGTCGATGCCCATGAGCTGTGCGGTGTCGGGGTCCTGGGCGGTGGCCTGCATGGCGCGGCCGGTGCGGCTCTTGCGGACGAACCAGGCGAGGGCGGACATGCAGAGGACGGCGGCGACGATGAGGAAGATGTCGGCGTCCTTGATGGTGATGGAGCCGATGTCGTGGGTGGCGTCGAGGCCGGGGAAGGAGCGGGCTTTGTCGGCGTCGGGGTAGAAGTTGCGGACGACCTCCTGCAGGGCGAGGGAGAGGCCGATGGCGGTGATGAGCGGTGCCAGGCGTGGTGCTCCGCGCAGGGGCCGGTAGGCGAACCGTTCCGCTCCGACCGCGATGAGGACGGCGACGATGGCGCCGCCGATCAGCATCAGGGGGATGGCGGCGGCCATGGGGGTGCCGTCGGGCAGGATGTAGAGGTAGACCGTGAGGGCGCCGAAGGCCCCGGTCATGAAGATCTCGCCGTGCGCGAAGTTGATGAGCTGGACGATGCCGTACACCATCGTGTAGCCGATGGCGATCAGCCCGTACATCGAGCCGAGGAGCAGCCCGTTGGCCAGCTGCTGCGGCAGGGTGTTCACCGCGTGGCCTCCATGTCGCTGGTGGTCTGGTGCACAGATTCAGTTGCTGTGTGCACTGGTCGTGTGCGGGGTGGGGGTGTGGAAACGGGCCGCGCGGTCGGGATCCTCCTTCCGCGCGGCCCGTGGTGCGGTCTTGCCTGTGTTGGGTCAGCCGAGGTTGGCGGTGCCGGAGTGGACCGCCTTCCACTCGCCGTTCTCGACCTGGTAGACGGTGAGCTGCTTGTTGCCGGTGTCGCCGTACTCGTCGAAGGAGACCTTGCCGGTGATGCCCTGGAAGTCGGACTTCTGGACCTCGTCGACGACCTTGGAGCGGAGGTCGTTGATGTCGCTGGGCAGCTTGCCGCCGTTGGCGTCCTTGATGGCCTTCACGGCCTTGATGATGGCGGTGGCGGCGTCGTAGGAGTAGCCGCCGTAGGCGCCGTAGTCGCCCTTGTAGCCCTTGGCCTTGTAGGTCTCGATGAACTGCTTGGCGGCGGGCAGGGTGTCGACGGGGACGCCGACGGAGGTGACGAGGTCGCCCGTGGCGGCCTTGCCGGCGACGTCGATGTAGGTGGTGGCGAACATGCCGTCGCCGCCGAACAGCGGGATCTTGACGCCGGCGTCCTTGAGCTGCTTGGTGATCAGCGCGGACTCGTCGTACTGGCCGCCGTAGTAGAGCAGGTCGGCGCCGGAGTTCTTGATCTTGGTGACGAGGGAGCCGAAGTCCTTGTCGCCGGTGTTGACGTGGTCGGTCTGGACGACCTTGCCGCCGAGCTTCTTGAACTGCTCGCCGAAGATCTTGGCCAGGCCGGCGCCGTAGGTCTGCTTGTCGTCGACGACGAACGCCTTCTTCTTCTTGAGGTTCTTGGCGGCGTAGTCGGCGGCGAAGCTGCCCTGCAGTTCGTCGGTGGTGGCGGTGCGGAAGTACGTCTTGTACGGCCGCTTCTTGTCCGTCTGCCAGTTCTTGCCCTGGGTCAGCTCGGGGTTGGTGTTCGAGGGGGAGATCTCGACCATGTTGGCGGAGGCGAACACCTGCTGCATCGACTGGGCGACGCCGGAGTTGAGGGGGCCGACGGCGCCGACGACGGTCTTGTCGCCGACGAGCTTGGTGGCGTTCTGCTGGCCGTTGGCGGGCTGGGCCTTGTCGTCCAGCGCCTCGACCTTGAACTTCACGCCGGGGACCCAGTTGTTCTTGTTGGCGTCGTCGACGGCGACCTGGACGCCGTACTGGATGCCGAGGCCGGTGGTGGAGTTCTCACCGGAGAGGGGGGCGTCGACGCCGATCGTGAAGGTCGTCGAGGAGTCGCCGTTGCTCTTGTCACCGCTGTCGTCTCGGGAGCCGCAGGCGGTGAGTGTCAGAGCTCCGGTCGCAAGAACGGAGGTAAGTATCACCAAGGAACGCTGTCGCACAATCAGTCCTTTCCGCAGGCGGGCCCGCCCCGGTGGGGGCGATGGTGCCGCGCTGGTACCGAACTCCCGATGGAGCGGTGACTGGCCGTGACTCTAAGCCCGGTCTGTGGGCAGGGGCATCGCCGTGCGCTGGCTTGTGACTTTCTTGTTATGCCGAGGTGGAGAACAGGCCGGGGCGAAAATCACTCTCGGCCGTTTTGGGGGACTTTCCCTTCGGTCCGCATTGTGAGAACCCGCACTTCCGGTTGGTCGTGGGCGGGGGTCGGGCGGTTGTCGTGTCGCAGGTGGCGTGCCGGAGCTCGGAAAGGTCGCGGGAGTATGCGCCGCCGAAGAGGAAAGCGTGCTGTTGTATTGCGCGTGCGTTACGCAGTGTTACGTCGGGAAAGGGGACGTCCGCATTCTGGCGCAGGGTCTCGGTTCCGCCGGGGGTGCGTGCGGCGGCGTGCGGCGGCCGGCGCGGCGTTGTGGGCGGCGCCTGTGCGGGTTCGGGGGGTGCGCGTGGCGCCCACGGCGGGGGAGGGTTCCGCCGTGGGCGGGTGCGGGCTCAGCCTTCCGTGCTGCGCAGCAGGCAGGTCAGGCGGGCGGTGCAGACGCGGTGGCCCTCCTCGTCGCTGATGACGATCTCGTACGTGGCGGTCGAGCGGCCCCGGTGTACGGGGGTGGCGACGCCGGTGACCAGGCCGGAGCGGACGCCCCGGTGGTGGGTGCAGTTGAGGTCGACGCCCACGGCGATCTTGGAGCTGCCTCCGTGGAGCATCGATCCGACGGAGCCCAGGGTCTCGGCGAGGACCGCGGACGCGCCGCCGTGCAGCAGGCCGTAGGGCTGGGTGTTGCCCTCCACCGGCATGGTGCCGACGACGCGGTCGGGGGAGGCTTCCAGTATCTGGACGCCCATCCGGTTGCCGAGGTGGCCCGCGGAGAACAGAGCCTGCAGGTCGACGCCCAGGGCGGCGTACTCGTCGACGACCTCTTGCGGGAACTTCACGTGCTGCTGCTCGCCCATGGCGCCGGGCTCCGTTCGTCTTGATCGGCTGTCTTGATCCGCTTTCTGCGGCTGAGCAAACGCTCAGTCGGTCGCCGATTGTTCCAGACGCACTACGACGGACTTGCTGGCCGGGGTGTTGCTGACGTCGGCGGTGGCGTCGAGCGGGACCAGGACGTTGGTCTCCGGGTAGTAGGCGGCGGCGCAGCCGCGGGCGGTGGGGTAGTGCACGACCCGGAAGCCGGGGGCCCGCCGCTCGACGCCGTCCTGCCATTCGCTGACCAGGTCGACGTAGCTGCCGTCGGCGAGGGACAGGCGGCGGGCGTCGTCGGGGTTGACGAGGACGACGCGGCGGCCGTTCCTGATGCCGCGGTAGCGGTCGTCGAGGCCGTAGATCGTGGTGTTGTACTGGTCGTGGGAGCGGAGGGTCTGCAGCAGCAGGCGGCCCTCGGGGAGGCGGGGGTATTCGACGGGGGCCGCGGTGAAGTTGGCCTTCCCGGTGGCCGTGGGGAAGCGGCGTTCGTCGCGCGGGGCGTGCGGGAGCGCGAAGCCGCCGGGGCGGGCCACGCGCGCGTTGAAGTCGTCGAAGCCGGGGACCACGCGCGCGATGCGGTCGCGGACGGCGGCGTAGTCCTTCTCGAAGTCGTCCCAGGGGACGACGGTTCTGTCGCCGAGCACGCGGCGGGCCAGGCGGCAGACGATGGCGGGCTCCGACAGCAGGTGCTCGCTCGCGGGCTCCAGGCGGCCGCGGGAGGCGTGCACCATGCCCATGGAGTCCTCGACGGTGACGAACTGCTCGCCGCCGGCCTGCACGTCGCGCTCGGTGCGGCCGAGGGTGGGCAGGATGAGGGCGCGGGCGCCGGTGACGGCGTGGGAGCGGTTGAGCTTTGTGGAGACGTGCACGGTGAGGCGGGCGCGCCGCATCGCCGCCTCGGTGACCTCGGTGTCGGGGGAGGCGGCCACGAAGTTGCCGCCCATGGCGAAGAACACCTTCGCCTCGCCGTCGCGCAGGGCGCGGATGGCGCGGACGACGTCGTAGCCGTGCTCGCGCGGGGGCGTGAAGCCGAATTCGCGTTCCAGGGCGTCCAGGAAGGCGGGGGCGGGGCGTTCGAAGATGCCCATGGTGCGGTCGCCCTGCACGTTGGAGTGGCCGCGGACCGGGCACACGCCGGCGCCGGGGCGGCCGATGTTGCCGCGCAGCAGGAGGAAGTTGACGACTTCGCGGATGGTGGGCACGGAGTGCTTGTGCTGGGTGAGGCCCATGGCCCAGCAGACGATGGTGCGCCGGGAGGCCAGGATCATGCCGAGGGCGCGGTCGATCTCCTCGCGGGTGAGGCCGGTGGCGGTGAGGGTTTCGTCCCAGTCGGCGGCGCGGGCCGCCTCGGCGAACTCCTCGTAGCCGTGGGTGTGTTCGCGGACGAAGTCCTCGTCGACGGCCCCGTCGGTGTCGACGATCAGCTTGTTCAGGAGGCGGAAGAGGGCCTGGTCGCCGCCGATGCGGATCTGCAGGAACAGGTCGGTGAGGGCGGCGCCCTTGAGGATGCCCTGCGGGGTCTGCGGGTTCTTGAAGCGTTCCAGGCCGGCCTCGGGCAGCGGATTGACGCTGATGATCTTCGCGCCGCCCGCCTTGGCCTTCTCCAGCGCGGAGAGCATGCGGGGGTGGTTGGTGCCGGGGTTCTGGCCGGCGACGATGATCAGGTCGGCCTGGTGGAGGTCCTCCAGCAGGACGCTGCCCTTGCCGACGCCGATGGTCTCCGACAGTGCCGAGCCGGAGGACTCGTGGCACATGTTGGAGCAGTCGGGCAGGTTGTTGGTGCCCAGTTCGCGGGCGAAGAGCTGGTAGAGGAAGGCCGCCTCGTTGCTGGTGCGGCCGGAGGTGTAGAAGACGGCCTCGTCGGGGGAGGTGAGGGCGGCGATCTCCTCGGCGACGATGTCGAAGGCGCGTTCCCAGGTGACCGGCTCGTAGTGGTCGCCGCCCTCGGGCAGGTACATGGGGTGGGTCAGGCGTCCCTGCTGGCCCAGCCAGTAGCCGCTGCGGGCGGCGAGGTCGGCGACGGAGTGCGCGGCGAAGAACTCGGGGGTGACGCGGCGCAGGGTGGCTTCCTCGGCGACGGCCTTGGCGCCGTTCTCGCAGAACTCGGCGGTGTGCCGGTGGTCGCCCTCGGGCCAGGCGCAGCCCGGGCAGTCGAAGCCGTTCTTCTGGTTGACGCGCAGCAGCGTCAGCGCGGTCCGTCGCACGCCCATCTGCCGCTGGGCGACGCGCAGGGTGTGGCCGACGGCCGGAAGCCCCGCCGCCGCGTGCTGCGGTCCGGCGACCTGCGGCGCGTCCTGAACCGGATCGCCCTTGGGCGGCTTGGTGGCCATCGCACGCTCTCCTTCGCGGTGTGGGATACGCCGTCGATGGTCGCACGCGGCGCCGACAGCGGCCGGTGGCGGGCGGGCGCGGGCGGCGGGAGCGATGGTTGCTCCGGATCACGGGTGGCGGCCGACTGTCAGTGCGGCGTGGCAGGATCGGGGGCGTGGCAGAGACAGCTTCGAAGAAGACCGAGAAGACCCCCGGCGGCAAGCGGCCCCGCCTGATGCTCATGGACGGGCACTCGCTGGCCTACCGCGCGTTCTTCGCGCTGCCCGCGGAGAACTTCACGACCGCGACGGGCCAGCCGACGAACGCGATCTACGGCTTCGCGTCGATGCTGGCCAACACCCTGCGTGACGAGGAGCCCACGCACTTCGCGGTGGCCTTCGACGTCTCCCGCAAGACCTGGCGCTCCGAGGAGTTCACGGAGTACAAGGCGAACC
Source organism: Streptomyces sp. NPDC031340 (assembly GCF_055569945.1). NCBI lineage: Bacteria > Bacillati > Actinomycetota > Actinomycetes > Kitasatosporales > Streptomycetaceae > Streptomyces > Streptomyces sp. NPDC031340. The sequence continues at coordinate 101,426 of NZ_JBVIIE010000004.1, read as the reverse complement.
GTTCCAAGACGCCGGACGAGTTCAAGGGCCAGGTCGAGCTGATCGGCGAGCTGCTGGACGCGATGCAGGTCTCCCGCTTCGCCGTCGAGGGGTACGAGGCGGACGACGTCATCGCCACCTTGGCCACGCAGGCCGAGGCCGAGGGCTTCGAGGTGCTGATCGTCACCGGCGACCGCGACTCCTTCCAGCTGGTCTCCGACCACACCACGGTGCTGTACCCGACGAAGGGCGTCTCGGAGCTGACCCGGTTCACGCCGGAGAAGGTCCTCGAGAAGTACGGGCTGACGCCCGCGCAGTACCCGGACTTCGCGGCGCTGCGCGGCGACCCGTCGGACAACCTGCCGGGCATTCCCGGGGTCGGTGAGAAGACGGCCGCGAAGTGGATCAACCAGTTCGGCTCGTTCGCGCAGCTGGTGGAGCGCGTCGACGAGGTCAAGGGCAAGGCCGGGCAGAACCTGCGCGACCACCTGGAGGCGGTCAAGCTCAACCGCCGGCTCACCGAGCTGGAGCGGGGGGTGGAGCTGCCGAAGGCGGTCGTGGAGCTGGAGCGGGCCGCCTACGACCGCAAGGCCGTCGCGATGATCCTGGACACCCTGGAGATCCGCAACCCGTCCCTGCGGGAGCGGCTGTTCGCGGTGGACCCGGGCGCCGAGGAGGCGGAGACCACGCCGGTCGCGGCGGACGGCGTGGAGCTGGACGGCACCGTCCTGGGCACCGGCGAGCTGGCCGGCTGGCTCACCGGGCACGGCACGGAAGCCCTCGGTGTCGCCACCGTTGACACCTGGGCGCTGGGCACCGGCTCGGTCGCCGAGGTCGCGCTCGCCGCGGCCCAGGGAGCGGCCGCCTGGTTCGACCCGGCCGAGCTGGACGAGGCCGACGAGCGGGCCTTCGCGGCGTGGCTGGCGGACGCGGACCGGCCCAAGGTGCTGCACAACGCCAAGGGCGCGATGCGGGTCTTCGCCGAGCACGGCTGGAGCGTCGACGGCGTCACCATGGACACCGCGCTCGCCGCCTACCTCGTCAAGCCGGGCCGCCGCTCCTTCGACCTGGACGCGCTGTCCCTGGAGTACCTGGGACGCGAGCTGGCCCCGGCCGCCGCGGCCGACGGCCAGCTGGCCTTCGGCGCGGACGACGACGCCGAGCGCGAGGCGCTGATGGTCCAGGCCCGCGCGGTCCTCGACCTGGGCACGGCGTTCGAGGACAAGCTGCGGGAGGTCGGCGCCGCTGACCTGCTGCGCGACATGGAGCTGCCCACCTCCGCCCTGCTCGCCCGCATGGAGCGGCACGGCATCGCGGCCGACCGGGCCCACCTGGAGGCCATGGAGCAGATGTTCGCGGGCGCCGTGCAGCAGGCGGTGAAGGAGGCGCACGCGGCCGCCGGGCACGAGTTCAACCTGGGCTCGCCCAAGCAGTTGCAGGAGGTCCTCTTCGGCGAGCTGGGTCTGCCGAAGACGAAGAAGACGAAGACCGGCTACACCACGGACGCCGACGCCCTCGCCTGGCTCGCCGGTCAGACGGACAACGAGCTGCCGGTGATCATGCTCCGCCACCGCGAGCAGGCGAAGCTGCGCGTCACCGTCGAGGGCCTGATCAAGACGATCGCGACGGACGGCCGTATCCACACCACGTTCAACCAGACCGTCGCGGCGACCGGGCGGCTGTCCTCCACGGACCCGAACCTGCAGAACATCCCCGTGCGCACGGACGAGGGCCGGGCGATCCGCCGCGGCTTCGTCGTCGGCGAGGGCTTCGAGTCCCTGATGACGGCCGACTACAGCCAGATCGAACTGCGCGTGATGGCCCACCTCTCCGAGGACGCGGGCCTGACCGAGGCGTTCACCTCCGGCGAGGACCTGCACACCACCGCGGCCGCGCGGGTCTTCGCGGTGGAACCCGCCGCGGTCGACGCGGAGATGCGCCGCAAGATCAAGGCGATGTCCTACGGGCTGGCGTACGGCCTGTCGGCCTTCGGCCTCTCCCAGCAGCTGAACATCGAGGCGGCGGAGGCCCGCGCCCTGATGGACGCCTACTTCGAGCGGTTCGGCGGCGTACGGGACTATCTGCACCGGGTCGTCGACGAGGCCAGGGCGACCGGATACACGGCGACGCTCTTCGGCCGCCGCCGCTACCTGCCCGACCTCAACAGCGACAACCGGCAGCGCCGCGAGGCCGCCGAGCGCATGGCCCTCAACGCGCCGATCCAGGGCACGGCGGCCGACATCGTCAAGATCGCCATGCTGAACGTGGACCGGGCCCTGCGTGAGGCCGGCCTGACGTCCCGCATGCTCCTCCAGGTGCACGACGAAGTCGTCCTGGAGATCGCCCCCGGCGAGCGCACGGCCACCGAGGAGATCGTCCGCCGCGAAATGGCGAACGCCGTCCACCTCAGGGTTCCCCTGGGCGTCTCGGTGGGCGTGGGCCCGGACTGGGAGTCGGCGGCACACTAGGCCGAGCCGGCCTGGGAGTCGGCCGCACACCAGGCCTGCCCGGCGGAACCGGGGCCACCTCCGCCGCGCGCCCCCCGCGGGAGCGGAGCGGCAATCGGAGGTGCGCGCCGAGCCCAGGTCCCGGCGGGGGCGGCGGGGCAGGCCGCCGTGCGCCCCGCTCGGGTCCCGGTCGGTAGGGCCAGACCGGGAGGCCATCCGCAGGTTCCGGCGGTCGGCGGCCGGAGGGGGTGCTGTGGGCGGGGCGGTGGGGTGGGGGCTTCACTCACCTGGACCCTGTCGGCACGCCCCCGTTCCCGCGTCCCGCCAGGATGCGGGCATGGGTATACGCATGCTCAAGCGTCGGCCCGGGCCGACGAGGCCGTGGGGTGTCGGAGCGGGGCCCGCCCCGTCCGTCGCGGCGGTGCCGGTCTTCGCGGCCGATGCCGGCACCGCCCGTGTCCCGGCCGGACCGGCCCTCGTCCTGCGGCGCGGGAGGGCCGGCCTGGCGCGGGCCCTGCGCAGACTGATCCAGCCCGAGGAGCCGCCCGTCTGGCGCCTGTGGGCCGGGCTGGGCCGCAGCTGCCTCACCGGGCTCCTGACCCGCGGCCCCCGCCGCGCCCGTACCGTCACCGTGTTCGTCGTGCCCGCGGGCGGCCTCACCGGCCGGCCGGGCGACCCCCCTGCGCGGTGACCAGCTCCGGCTCCGCGCCGGCCGGTGCCGGGCGCCACACCCGTACGCCGACCGCGTACAGCAGCAGGCCCGGCACCAGCCCCGCGCCCGCGCCGAAGCACACCGTCGGGATCAGCTCCCACGGCTTGGCCGTCGCTCCCCAGTACGCCCACCACCGCTCCGCCCGCTGCACCGCCCCCACCACCGCGCACCCGCCGATCACGGCCACGGCCCACCACCGGTCCGGGACCGACAGCACCGCCACCCCGGCCGGCCGGGGTGGCGCGGGCGCCCGCCGCAGCGCACGCGCCAGGAACACGGCGATCATCGCGGCGGCGGCCGCCGAACTGCCGTACTGCAGGTACCAGTAGCCGGGCGCGCCGGCCAGTTCCCGGTCGAGCACCGGCAGCAGCCGCACGCCCCACCGGTCGTGGTGCGTGAACGCGTCCCACACCACGTGCGTCAGCGCGCCGAGCACGGCGGAGACGTACCACCAAGCCACCTGGCGCGGGTTCACACGCGCGTGTCGCGCCCCGCACCGCAGCAGCGCCGCCGGCCGCGGCTGCCGGGCCCGCGGCAGCAGCGCCACCAGCGGCTCGCGCACCAGCAGCCACAGCGCGACCAGCGCCCAGGAGACGAGCACGTCCACCGAGAAGACGCCGGGGAGGGAATGCGTGACCGTCCCGAACTCCATCGCCCCGGACACCGCGCTCGCCGCGTAGTAGGTCATGTCGGGTGCGAAGGAACCCGCCACGAGCAGGGCCGGAACGAGCCGTCCCCGGCCGGTCCCGTCGGTGCGCACGGCGGGCAGCACGGCCGCCGCGTGGCTGAGGGTGAAAGGCAACGGAGCTCCTCGCGACAGTGCACGGCCCGGGCGGCCGGCCGGGTGACCGGTCGTGTCAAGTATCGGTGGGTGGCCGCCGGACAACGGAACATGGCCAACTGGTGAAAGGCGGGTGCGAACGGGTGCCGGTGCAAAGCAAGTTGTCGTAGGGTCGCCTGGGCCCCCGGGTCGGGCGCGCGTCGAACCGGAACCCCGGACGGCGCAAGGAGGGCAACCTCCGCGGCGGCTCGATCGTCACAGCAGGGCGAGTACAACATCACAGGGCAGTCAGACGCACGGCAGACAGAGACGGGCGCTCGGGCGTCCACGGGAGGGGTTCATCCTATGGCGGCGCAATTCGGCAGGAGGCTGTACAAGGGAGCGGCGACCACAGCCGTGGCCGCGCTCGCGGTCGCGGCCCTGTCCGCGTCCCAGGCTCCGGGGGTCATGACCGACGACCACGGCAGAACGACCGCGGCCGACGCCCAGCCCTCGCCGGACGCGACGACCTCCGGCGACGGCGGCGCGACCGGCAACTCGCCGTACTACACGGACCTTCCGCCGCTCAACAGCCCGAGCCCGTCGCCCACCACCGGAACGCCCGTGGCCCAGGGCAGCGCCGAGGCCGGCATCCCCGCGACCGTCCTCGACGCCTACAAGAAGGCCGAGGCGGCCATGCGGGACGCCAAGCCCGGCTGCAACCTGCCCTGGCAGCTCCTCGCCGCCATCGGCAAGGTCGAGTCGGGCCAGGCCCGCGGCGGCCGCGTCGACGCCAACGGCACCACGCTGAGCCCGATCCTCGGCCCGCAGCTCGACGGCAACGGCTTCGCGCTCATCCAGGACACCGACAACGGCGAGTACGACGGCAACAGCTCCTACGACCAGGCCGTCGGCCCCATGCAGTTCATCCCCTCCACGTGGGCGTGGGCGGGCCGCGACGGCAACGGTGACGGGGTGAAGGATCCCAACAACGTCTACGACGCCGCCCTGGCCGCCGCCCACTACCTGTGCCGCAACGGCTGGGACCTGTCGCAGCAGTCCGGTCTGCACAGCGCGATCCTCAGCTACAACCACTCGCAGGACTACCTGAACACCGTCCTGTCGTGGCTGGAGTACTACCGCAAGGGCACCCACGAGATCCCGGACGGCACCGGCACCGTCCCCTCCGGCCGCAGCGACGGCGGCGCCGGCTCCTCACCGACGACGCCGCCGAGCACCGGCTCCCCGCGCCCCACGCCGCCGAAGTCGGACGAGCCGAGCACGCCGCCGTCCCAGTCGCCCACTCCCACCGACACGGTGGACCACCTGGCGGACGCGGGCACCGCCAAGCTCACCGCGATGGCCGGCGACACCTTCGCCAAGAAGATCAGCACCAAGGCCGAGACCAAGGCCGACAAGGCCGTCGGCAAGGTCCGCGTCCGCTTCACGATCACGGGCGACACCGACGCCACCTTCACCGGCGGCGAGACCGTCGCCACGGTGTCCACCGACAGTGCGGGCGTGGCCGTCGCCCCGGCGTTGCGGGCGGGCGAGAAGACGGGCGGCTTCACCGTCCGGGCGACCGTCGTCGGCCGCTCCGTGCCCGGCCTCGACTACACGGCCACCGTCACCGAGCGCGCCGCCGACACCCTCGCCCGCACCAGCGACACCGCGCTGACCTGCACGCCGGGCGGCGAGTTCGCCGACCGGGTCGAGGTGAAGGCCACCTACAAGGGCGCCGTCGCGGACAAGGTCGCGGTCACCGCCACCCTGGTGAAGTCGGCGGACGACCCGACCGAGAACGACAAGGGCCCCTACTTCAAGGACGCCGCGGGCAAGACCGTACGCACCCTGACGGGCCTGGAGACGGACGCGAACGGCCTGCTGAAGCTGCCGAAGCTGTACGCGGACGACACCACCGGCACCTACCTGCTGCGCCTCACCACCGCGGGCGGCGCGACGCTGACCGTCGAACTGACGGTCGCGGCGGCCGAGACGTCGCCCACGCCGAGCACCTCGCCCTCGCCGAGCGCGTCGTCGTCGCCGAGCGCGTCGGCCGACCCGAGCACGTCGGCGAGCCCCAGCGTCTAGCCCAGCGCCCAGTCCTGCCTACGACGGCGGCGTCCCCCTCGCGCAGGGGGCGCCGCCGTTGTGCGTGCGACGTGTTCTCATCTCGCCCCGGCGTTGCTACGGTGCCGCATCTGACGAACTGTCAGTCCGTGTCCGCCGGGAGGCCCGCATGCGCGCCCTGATCGCCGCCGCGACCGGTCTCGCCGTCGCGCTCGCCCTGGTCCTCACGCTCACCGCCCTGGGCACACCGACGGGGAAGACCTCCCCGAAGCCGCTGCTGACGACGGTGCCCGCACACCCGTAACCGCCCGCGAGGGAGGCCGAGATGCGACGCAAGGCCAGTCTGATCCTGCTCGCCTTCGCCGTGTTCTTCGCGGCGCTGTCCCCGCTGCTGCGCTGGTACGCCTTCCCGCGCCTGGCCGAGGTTCCGGCGAACACGTACCAGGACATGGTCCTGGAGGCGAAGAACGCCACCCTCCTCGACTACGGCACCATGAAGGCCCGCAAGGTCTCCAAGGTGACCATCGTGCAGACCCTCAAGGGCGATGTGCAGGCCGCCGAGAGGATCGAGCGGACGGCGGGCCGGGACGTCGTCGTCTGGGACGGCCTGTCCTACGTGCAGGGACCCGACGGCAAGATGGTCTCCAAGGTCCCCGAGCGCTACATCTTCGACGCCCACACCCAGGAACCCGTCCACGCCACCGGCGAGTCGGTCGACGGCGACCCGGTGAGACGGCAGGGCATCGAGTTCAAGTGGCCGTTCCTGACCCAGAAGCGGGACTACCGGTACTTCGACGCGCAGGCCCGCGTCACCGCGCCCATCCACTACAAGGGCACGCGGGACTTCCGCGGCGTGCGGGTGTACTACTTCGAGCAGACCGTCCCCTGGACCCGGGTCCCCTTCCCCAAGACCATGCCCGTCGCCGGCATCACCCCCGAGTCGGTCGCGAAGACCGGCACCACCCGCTGGTACACCACCGTGCGCAGGTTCTGGGTGGAGCCCGTCACCGGCGCTCCGGTCTACGGCGAGGAGATCCACCGGGAGGAACTGCGCGGCGGCACCCTGCTCGGCGGCCGCGACAAGGTCACCGCGTTCGCCGGCCACGTGAAGATGCGCGAGGACTACATCGAGCACACCGTCGCGCTGGTCAAGTCCAACCGCACCCTCGTGCTGCTGATGACGTCCTACCTGCCGTGGGGATTCCTGGTTCTCGGCACGCTGCTGATGGTGCTCTCCCTCTGGCTGGAGGCGCGCGGCCGCCGCCCGGCCGACCCGGAACCGGCCGGCTCCCCGGCGCCGCAGCCGGTCACCGCCTGAGGGCCCGCCCCGCCACTGCCTGAGCCGCGCGCCCGGTCACCGTCTGAGCCGCGCGCCCGGTCACCGTCTGAGCCGCGCGCCGGCGTGCCGGGTCGGTTCGGCGGTGGCCGGGTCCTCGGGCCAGGGGTGCTTGGGGTAGCGGCCGCGCAGTTCGGCCCGCACGGCCCGGTAACCGTCCTTCCAGAAGGAGGCGAGGTCGGCGGTGACGGCCGCCGGCCGGCCGGCGGGGGAGAGCAGGTGCACCAGCAGCGGCACGCCGGCGACGGCGGGCGACTCGTGCAGCCCGAACATCTCCTGCAGCTTCACGGCGAGCACGGGCCGCTCCGGGTCCCCGTAGTCGACCCGGATCCTGGATCCGCTCGGCACGGTGATCCGCTCCGGGGCCAGTTCGTCGAGGCGCGCGGCCTGCCCGGACGCCCAGGGCAGCAGCCGGGTGAGCGCCTGACCGGCGTCGATCCGGGCGAGGTCGGCCCGCCGCCGGGCCCGGCTCAGCTCGGGCTCCAGCCACTCCGCCACGCGCGCGTGCAGCGCGTCGTCGCCGACGTCGGGCCACGGCTCGCCGAGGTGCAGGCTCAGGAAGGCGAGCCGCTGCCGCAGGACGGCCGCGTCGGGCGTCCACCGCAGCAGCCCGAGCCCCTCCCGCCGCAGCCCGTCCAGCAGCGCCTCGCGCACCAGGGCCGGGTCGGGGTCCCGCAGCGGCCGTACGGCGAGTTCGACGGCGCCCAGCCGCTCCACCCGCCGCGCGACGACGTCCCCGTCCGCCCAGTGGACCTCGTCGCGTTCCTGGCGCAGCGCCCCGGCCGCGAGCCGGGCCGCCTCCTCGTCGACGACCGCCCCGAGCCGCACGCGCGCGTGCCTGCTGCCGACCGGCCGGTCGGCGACGGCGACCGCGATCCAGGGGGCGCCGCGCAGCCCGGTGCCCTCGCCGGTCTCGGCCCGGGTGCCGGAGACCATCAGGTAGGAGGCGCCGTCGGCCCTGGCGAGCCGCTCCGGGAAGGCGAGCGCGGCGACCCGGCCGGCGAGGGCGTCGTCGCCCACGGCGGCGGAGCCGTCGGCCGGCGGGCCGGTGAACTCCGCCGCGGCGGCCCGCAGCCGCCGCACCTCCGCACGCCACCGGCCCGCATAGGCGTCGCCGCCGCGCCGGGCGGCCCGCAGCGCCGCCGCCAGGTCGTCGCCGTACTCCCGCGGCGGTTCCTCCGACAGCAGCGCCACCACCTCGGCGCCGGCGCCGCCGGTGTCCAGCAGCGCCCTCCCCAGCCGGGGATGCACCCCCAGCCGGGCCAGCCGCACACCCCGCCGCGTGGCCCGCCCGGCGGAGTCGACCGCCCCCACGGCCGTCAGCACGGCCCGCGCCGCCGCCATCGCCCCGCCCGGCGGCGGATCCAGCAGCGCCAGTCCGGACGCGTCCGGATCCCCCCAGCACGCCGCCTGCAGCGCGAACGCCGTCAGGTCGGCCACCTTGATCTCCGGCGCCGGGAAACGCGGCAGCCGCGCGTCCTCCGCCTCGGCCCAGCACCGGTACACCGCGCCCGGCGCCTCCCGCCCGGCACGTCCCGCCCGCTGCCGTCCGGCCGCCTGCGACGCCCGTACCGTGGTCAGCGCGCTCAGCCCGCGCGCGTGGTCCACCCGCGGCTCCCGCGCCAGACCCGAGTCGACGACCACCCGCACGCCGGGCACCGTCAGCGACGACTCCGCCACCGAGGTGGCCAGCACCACCCGCCGCCGCTGCCCGGGGCTCAGCACGGCGTCCTGCACCGCCGCCGGCGCCCGCCCGTGCACCTGCAGCACGTCCACCTCGCCCAGGTCCCCTAGGTCCCCGAGCTGCCCCGCGACCCGCGCGATCTCGCCGACGCCGGGCAGGAAGCACAGCACGTCCCCGTCCCGTTCGGCCAGCGCCCGCCGCACCACCGACGCCACATGCGTCAGCAGCGCCGGGTCGACGCGCATGCCGTGCGGAGGACGTACCGGCCGGGCCGGCGGCGCCCACACCACCTCCACCGGATACGACACGCCCTCCGCCGCGACCACCGGCGCCCCGCCCAGCAGCGCCGCCCAGCCGTCGGCGTCCGTCGTCGCCGAGGCGGCCACCAGCCGCAGCTCCGGCCGCAGCGTCTCCCGCACGTCCCACAGGAACGCCGCCACGGTGTCCGCGTCCAGATGCCGCTCGTGGCACTCGTCCAGCACCACCGCGTCCACGCCGGCCAGCTCCTGGTCGCGCTGGAGACGCTGCAGCAGCACACCGGTGGTGACGACCTCCACGCGCGTGCGGCGCCCGACGACCCGCTCGCCGCGCACGGTGTACCCGACGCTCTCACCGGCGGACTCGCCCAGCAGCCACGCCATCCGGCGGGCGGCGGCGCGGGCCGCGATCCGCCGCGGCTCGGCGACGACGATCCGCCGCGCCGGTCCTTCCCCGAGCAGGCCCGCCAGCGCCAGCGGCACCAGCGTGGTCTTGCCGGTGCCGGGAGGGGCGACGAGCACGGCGGTGCCGTGCCCGTCCAGCGCGCCGGTCAGGGCGGGCAGGGCGCCGCGCACCGGCAGGGCGGCCAGGGCGTCGTGTCGGATCACGTGCTCAGTCCCGCACGCACACGAAGATCGCCGTGCCCGGGATCAGGTTCCCGCGCAACGGGGACCAGCCGCCCCACTCCGAGGTGTTCCAGGCCGGCCACTCCGGCTCCACCAGGTCGACCAGCCGGAAGCCGCCGGCCACCACGTCGCGCACCCGGTCGCCGATCGTGCGGTGGTGCTCGACGTAGACCGCGCGGCCCTCGTCGTCCTGCTCGACGTACGGGGTGCGGTCGAAGTAGGAGGCCGCCACCGTCAGCCCCTCCGGTCCCGGCTCGTCCGGGAAGGCCCAGCGGAGGGGATGCGTGACGGAGAAGACGAACCGGCCGCCCGGGCGCAGCACCCGCCGCACCTCCTTCAGCACCAGCACTGGGTCCGCGACGAACGGCAGCGCGCCGTACGCCGAGCACGCCAGGTCGAAGGAGCCGTCCGCGAAGGGCAGCGCGCCGGCGTCCGCGCACACCAGCGGGAACGATCCGCCGATCCGCAGCGCGTGCTGGAGCTGGCGGTGGGAGATGTCCAGGGCGACCGGGCGGGCGCCCTGGGCGGCCAGCCAGCGCGAGCACTGCGCCGCGCCGGCGCCGATCTCCAGCACGTCCCTGCCCTTCAGCTCCTCCGGCGGCCCGAGCAGTTCCGCCTCCACCTCGTCCAGGCCCTCGGGGCCCCACACGAAGCGGTCGTCGCCCAGGAACGTGCCGTGCTCGACCTGGTACTCGTCGGCGTTGCGGTCCCACCAGCCCCGGTTGGCCCGGGAGCTCTCCGTGACGTCGGCCGCGCGCCGGGTGGCCTCCGGCTCGGACTCGGGCTCGGGCGTCACGGGCTCGGGGGATACGGGCTCTTGGATGATCGGCTCCCTCGTCGTACTCTTCCGTCCAACCCCGTCCCGGTGGCGACACGGAAGGGACGCCGGGGGCCTGTGTGGCCTCAGGAGACAGGTTTTGTGCCGGGTATGCGGCGATCCGCCCCGGGTGTGCGCGTTCGCGCATTGACCCTGCCCGGCTGCCCCCGTATGCTACAAGTTGCGCTGCGGGCCTGCGCACCTCAGACGTAGCAGGCTGCGCTCGCATCTGTTGTATGTCCCCTCGGTTGTCGAGGCGCCACCAGTTTTCTGTGGCGCTTCCTTGGCTGTCCGGCTTCTGCAGAGCGAAACGGGCTCCCGGCGTAAGCAGTACCTACGACTCAATGTCCGTACCGGAGCCCTTTCCCACATGACGAGCAGCACCGAGACCACCGCCACCACCCCGCAGGTAGCGGTCAACGACATCGGTAACGAGGAAGCCTTCCTCGCCGCGATCGACGAGACGATCAAGTACTTCAACGACGGCGACATCGTCGACGGCGTCATCGTGAAGGTCGACCGGGACGAGGTCCTGCTCGACATCGGTTACAAGACCGAAGGCGTCATCCCGAGCCGAGAGCTCTCCATCAAGCACGACGTCGACCCGAACGAGGTCGTCGCCGTGGGCGATGAGATCGAGGCCCTGGTCCTCCAGAAGGAGGACAAGGAAGGCCGCCTCATCCTGTCCAAGAAGCGCGCTCAGTACGAGCGTGCCTGGGGCACGATCGAGAAGATCAAGGAAGAGGACGGGATCGTCACCGGTACCGTCATCGAGGTCGTCAAGGGTGGTCTCATCCTCGACATCGGCCTCCGCGGCTTCCTCCCGGCCTCCCTGGTCGAGATGCGTCGCGTCCGCGACCTCCAGCCCTACGTGGGCAAGGAGCTCGAGGCCAAGATCATCGAGCTGGACAAGAACCGCAACAACGTGGTCCTGTCCCGCCGTGCCTGGCTGGAGCAGACCCAGTCCGAGGTCCGCCAGACGTTCCTCACGACCCTGCAGAAGGGTCAGGTCCGCTCCGGTGTGGTCTCCTCGATCGTCAACTTCGGTGCCTTCGTGGACCTGGGTGGCGTCGACGGTCTGGTGCACGTCTCCGAGCTGTCCTGGAAGCACATCGACCACCCCTCCGAGGTCGTCGAGGTCGGCCAGGAGGTCACGGTCGAGGTCCTCGACGTCGACATGGACCGCGAGCGCGTCTCCCTGTCGCTGAAGGCGACCCAGGAAGACCCGTGGCAGCAGTTCGCCCGCACCCACCAGATCGGCCAGGTCGTGCCCGGCAAGGTCACGAAGCTGGTTCCGTTCGGTGCGTTCGTCCGCGTGGACGAGGGCATTGAGGGTCTGGTCCACATCTCCGAGCTGGCCGAGCGTCACGTGGAGATCCCGGAGCAGGTCGTCCAGGTCAACGACGAGATCTTCGTCAAGGTCATCGACATCGACCTCGAGCGCCGTCGCATCAGCCTCTCGCTGAAGCAGGCCAACGAGTCCTTCGGTGCCGACCCGGCCTCGGTCGAGTTCGACCCGACCCTGTACGGCATGGCCGCGTCCTACGACGACCAGGGCAACTACATCTACCCCGAGGGCTTCGACCCGGAGACCAACGACTGGCTGCCGGGCTACGAGAAGCAGCGCGAGGAGTGGGAGCACCAGTACGCCGAGGCGCAGCAGCGCTTCGAGCAGCACCAGGCGCAGGTCATCAAGTCCCGCGAGGCGGACGCCCAGGCCGCTGCCGAGGGTGGCGAGGCTGCCGCTCCGGCCACGTCCGGCGGCGGTTCGTACTCCTCCGAGGGCGGCGACACCTCCGGTGCGCTGGCTTCGGACGAGGCGCTGGCGGCGCTCCGCGAGAAGCTGGCCGGCGGCCAGAGCTGACCGCTCGCTGAGCTGTAGGTCCTTCAGCCGAGGGCCCGCACCCTTCCCGGGGTGCGGGCCCTCGGTCTTGCCCCGGCCCGGCCCGGAAGTCGCAGATCACGCCCGGAAGCCGCGGGCCACGCCTCGAAGTCGCAGATCACGCCCCGAAGCCGTGGGCCACGCCTCGAAGTCGCGGGCCACGCCCCGCTCCGAAGTCGCGCGTCTGTGACCGCCGGTGATGCCTGATCAGCGGCGCGGGCGGGAATGCCCCTGTCCCGGGGGTGGTTGTGCAGTACGAACACGAGGAGGAGCGGTCACTGTGCTTGATCCGCAGGGTTTGTACGCATGGGAGCCGAAGGGCCTGGCGGTCGTCGACATGGCGCTCGCCCAGGAGTCGGCCGGTCTTGTCATGCTCTACCACTTCGACGGATACATCGACGCGGGCGAGACCGGCGACCAGATCGTCGACGGGCTCCTCGACTCGCTGCCCCACCAGGTCGTCGCCCGTTTCGACCACGACCGGCTGGTGGACTACCGCGCCCGTCGTCCGCTGCTGACGTTCCGGCGCGACCGCTGGACCGACTACGACGTGCCCGCCCTTGAGGTGCGGCTCGTCCAGGACGCCACCGGGGCGCCCTTCCTGCTGCTGTCCGGGCCCGAGCCGGACGTGGAGTGGGAGCGCTTCGCCGCGGCCGTCCAGCAGATCGTCGAGCGGCTCGGCGTGCGCCTGTCGGTCAACTTCCACGGCATCCCGATGGGCGTCCCGCACACCCGCCCGGTCGGCGTCACGCCGCACGGCAACCGCACCGACCTCGTCCCGGGCCACCGCAGCCCCTTCGACGAGGCCCAGGTCCCCGGCAGCGCCGAGGCGCTGGTCGAGTACCGCCTGATGGAGGCCGGGCACGACGTCCTCGGCGTCGCCGCGCACGTGCCGCACTACATCGCCCGCTCCGCGTACCCGGACGCGGCGCTGACCGTCCTGGAGGCGATCACCGCCGCCACCGGCTTGGTGCTGCCCGGCGTCGCGCACGCCCTGCGCACGGAGGCGCTCCGCACCCAGACGGAGATCGACCGGCAGATCCAGGAGGGCGACGAGGAGCTCACCGCCCTGGTGTCGGGCCTGGAGAACCAGTACGACGCCGTCGCGGGCGCCGAGACCAGGGGCAACATGCTCGCCGAACCCGCCGACATCCCGTCCGCCGACGAGATCGGGCGCGAGTTCGAACGTTTCCTCGCGGAACGGGAGGGCGACAACTGACGGCCCCCCGCACCCCGGCCCACGCCGGGTTCTCTAAGCTCGGCTCATGCTGAAGGTGGGCCTGACCGGTGGAATCGGCGCCGGCAAGAGCGAAGTGTCACGGCTGCTCGTCGAACACGGCGCCGTCCTGATCGACGCGGACCGCATCGCGCGCGAGGTCGTCGCGCCGGGCACGCCCGGCCTCGCCGCGGTCGTGGACGCCTTCGGCGAGGAGGTGCTCGCCACCGACGGCAGCCTCGACCGGCCCCGGCTCGGCTCCATCGTCTTCGCCGACCCGGAACGGCTCGCCGTCCTGAACTCGATCGTGCACCCCCTGGTCGGCGCCCGCTCCCGGGAACTGGAGGCGGCCGCGGCCCAGGACGCGGTCGTCGTCCACGACGTGCCCCTCCTCGCGGAGAACGGCCTCGCCCCGCTGTACGACCTCGTGATCGTCGTCGACGCCCGCCCCGAGACCCAGCTCGACCGGCTGGTCCGGCTGCGCGGCATGACCGAGGAGGACGCCCGCGCCCGGATGGCCGCCCAGGCGACCCGCGAGAAGCGCCGGGAGATCGCCGACATCGTCATCGACAACGACGTACCCCTCGATGACCTGCGACGACGCGTGCGGGAGGTCTGGGAGGAGCTGGAGCGCAGGGCCCACGCGACCGGGACAGAACAGGAATAGCGGCTCACGGCCGGGCGTTGAACCCCTCCAGCGAGGGAAGGAATTCGACGTGCCCGACACCAGCGGTTCGACCGGACGTACCCCGGAGACGCACGTCATCGACTTCCGCGCGGCCGAGCAGCTGCTCAACGCGCGGGACCCGCGGGGCGCGGTGAAACTGCTCGACTCCGTCATCGCCGCCCACCCGGAGAACACCGCTGCCCGGCTGCTGCGCGCGCGTGCCTTCTTCGCCGCCGCCCAGCTGCGGCCGGCCGAGCTGGAGTTCACCGTCGTCCTGGAGCGCGAACCGGACAACGCGTTCGCCCACTTCGCGCTCGCCCGCACCTACGAACGGCAGGGCCGTCCCGACCAGGCCAGGCGGCACTTCCGGCTGGCGGCCGCGCTGGACCCCAACCCGCAGTACCTGCGCCGCGCCCGCTTCGAATCGCCCTGACCGGTCCGGTCCGACCGTCCGGTCCGTCCGGCCCGTCCCGCCGGTCCGGCTGGTCTACCGCCTCGGTTCGTCCGGTGGCAGGTAGGGCGGGACCTCCCGCCCCGGCTGGTAGTGGGGGCCCTGGCGGATGTGCCTGAGGATCATGACCATGTCGGTCATGACCAGCAGGAACAGCACCCCGCACGCGACCGCCCACCACACCTGCCCCAGGAGGGCGAAGGCGACCGTGCCGAAGACCGACCACGCCAGCCCCCACAGGCTCAGCCAGAAACGCATCCGCAGCGGACTGCGGGCGGTCGTGGGTTCACTGCCCGTACGCATCGGAGCACCACTCCTTCCTGGCACGTACCGCTTCGGAGCGGATGTCCGCCCGAAGCGTCCGGACGACGGGGCCGAGATCCTGCTCGATCTCGCGGTACCCCGCGAGGACGTCGGTGAACTCGTCCGCGCGAGCCGGCGGGCCGTCGACTTGTTTTCCGTCGCGGGACGGGATTCGGCGGGTGCGGCACCGATGAGTTCCGGCCGGAGCGCCGGTCCAATCCTGTGACAGCGTCACCGACCGCTTCCGCAGGAGATCCCCGTGTCCGAGACCACCGCTCCCGTCGCCACCGCTCCCGGCACCACCGCCTTCGGCGCCGCGCGTTCCGCCGTCGCCGGGTCCGCGTTCCCGCGCGGCCGCCGCGCGCGGATCGCCCTGCGCACGGTGCAGGTGCTGCTCGCCCTGTTCTACGCCGTCGCGAGCGCCCTGCCGAAGCTGATCGCCCATCCCGCGGCCGTCGAGTCGTTCGACAGGATCGGCTGGGGCAGCGCGGGCATGTACATCATCGGCGCCCTGGAACTCGCCGGTGCCGTCGCCCTGCTGGTGCCGGTGCTGCAGTCGGTGGCGGCCGTCGCCCTGAGCGCACTCATGGTGGGCGCGTTCATCGTCCAGATGACCGTCTTCGACGGGCAGAACGCGGCGACGCCGCTGATCCTGATGGTGCCGCTGGCGCTGATCGCCTGGGCGCGGCGGAGCTCCAACGCGGACCTGCTGCGGCTGGTACGCGGGCGGGGCTGAATGCCCCGCCCCGCCCACGGCGGCGTCCGGCGGGACCGCGCGGGCCCGGGGGCTCAGGGAGCCCCGGGGGAGCGCCCCCGGACACCGCCGCCGTGCGTCACCGTCCGCCCGGCCGTCCCGCGCCACCGCCCATCAGGCCGCGCAGGCGTTCCAGCTCGCGGCGGTCCCGCTTGGTGGGGCGGCCCGCGCCGCGGTCGCGGATGCCGGCGGGCGCGATCGCCTCGCGCGGCGGCGGGGGCGGCGAGTTGTCGACGTAACACTGGACCGCCACGGGGGCGCCGACGCGCTTGCGGATCAGGCGCTTGACGACGACGACCCGTTCCCGGCCGTCGTGCCGCAGCCGCACCTCGTCGCCGACCCGCACGGAGTGCGAGGGCTTCACGTTCTGTCCGTTCACCCGCACATGACCGCCCTTGCAGGCGGTGGCGCCCATCGAACGGGTCTTGATCAAGCGCACGGCCCAGATCCAGCTGTCGATGCGCACGGTCTCGCCGGGCGCCGGCCCGGCCGCCTCGGCCGCGGCGATCGCGGCGGCGACCTTGGGATCGACGGCTTTGGACTCGACGGCCTCGGACTCGGCGGCCTCGGGATCGCCGGCCTCGGGATCGCCGGCCTTCGCGCCGTCGCCCACGGCCTCCGCGTCGCCCACGGCCTTCGCGTCCTCGGGGGCCCGCATGTCGCCCGCGGGGTGCGGCGCGTCGCCGGCGGCCTGCGCGTCGCCCGTGTCGGGGCCCGCGGCCTGCGGACCCCTCTCCTCGTCACCTTGCAAAGCCATGTTTCCGACCTTAGTCCCCCGCGTCGGAAGACCCCGGGGGATTTCCGGCGCTGCTGGGACGTGGCCCGGCCGGGAACGCGGCGCCGGCAAGGACGCCGATGAGTACGACGCCGGCATCCAGCGGACCGCCGTCCCGGCCCGCCCCGTGCGGAACACGTCGGCAAGTCGGCGCGGCAACCGCTCACGGCCATGACCGAACGGGGCAGCGGACGGCTCAGCGACCGCACCGCCGAGCCCGGTTCCCCGTCGGAGGCGGCACCACGGCTGCCCGGCGGCGCCACCGACGTACCGTTGACGCATGGACAGCCTGGCCGAGCTCGACGCCCGTATCGCAGGGTGCGCCGCGTGTCCACGGCTCGTGGAGTGGCGTCAGGAGGTCGGCCGGACCCGGCGTGCCGCCTTCCGGGACTGGATGTACTGGGCCCGGCCCGTGCCCGGCTTCGGACCCGCCGACGCCTCCCTGCTGATCATCGGCCTCGCGCCGGCCGCTCACGGCGGCAACCGCGCCGGCCGCATGTTCACCGGCGACCGCTCCGGCGACGTGCTGTACCAGGCGCTGTACGACGTGGGGCTCGCCTCGCAGCCGACCGCCGCGTCCGTCGACGACGGGCTGACGCTGCACGGCGTCCGCGTCACGGCGCCCGTGCACTGCGCCCCGCCCGAGAACAAGCCCACCCCGGCCGAGCGGGACGCCTGCCGCCCCTGGCTCGTAAGGGAACTACGGCTGCTGCGGCCGACGTTGCGCGCGGTCGTCGTGCTCGGCGCCTTCGGCTGGCAGGCCGCGCTGCCCGCGTTCGCCGAGGCGGGCTGGGCGGTGCCCCGGCCGCGGCCGGTCTTCGCTCACGGTGCCCGCGTCCCGCTCGACGGCCTCGACCTCTTCGGCTGCTTCCACGTCAGCCAGCGCAACACCTTCACCGGCAGGCTCACACCCGCGATGCTGCGGGAGGTGCTGCGCACGGCGGCGCGCACGGCGGGGCTGCCGGTGACCGGCTGAGCCGGCGCCGATCCGGACAACGGGTGCGTGCGGCCGGGGAGTTGCCGCGCCACGCGCGCGTGTCTTCACGACAATGACCGGCATGAACCTTCCTGACGGACTCACCCCCCTGGCCGACGGGCTCCATCTGTGGGCCCCCGGGCACACCGGCACCTGGGGCTTCGCGAACTGCCTGCTCATCACCTCCGGCCGGCAGGCCGCCCTGGTCGACACCCCCTACGACCGGCCGATGACCGAGGCGTTGATCGCGGCGGCCGGGCGGGTGCTGCCCGACGGCGCGGCCGTGGAGACGATCGTCAACACGCACGTCAACGGCGACCACACGTTCGGCAACGGCTGCTTCCCCGGCGCCGAGATCATCGCCACCCGGGCCTCCGCCGAGCACGTCTGCCGCGAACCGTCGCCCCGGCAGATGCACTTCCTCACCCACGACACACCGGCCGACGAGCCCCTCGGCTGGTACGCCCGCGAGCACTTCGGCCGCTACCGGTACGAGGACGTCGACGCCGTCCCGCCCACCCGCACCTTCAGCGGCCGGCACGAGCTGCGGGTGGGCGCCGTCGAGGCCGAGCTGATCGAGGTCGGCCCGGCGCACTCGGCCGGCGACCTCGTCGTCCACCTGCCCGCGCAACGAACCGTCTGCGCCGGCGACGTCCTCTTCCACGGCGACCACCCCGTCCACTGGAACGGCCCCCTCGACCGGGTGGCCGCCGCCTGCGAGACGATCCTCGGCCTGGACCCCGAGACCGTGGTCCCCGGACACGGCCCGGTCATGGGCCCGCAGGAGGTACGCGACCAACTCGCCTATCTCCGCGGGCTCGAAGAGCTCGTCCACGCCCGTCACGCGGCCGGCCTGAGCGCGGCCGAGGCCGCCGCCGACATCATCGCCACCGGCTACCACGACCACCTCGGCCTGCCGGAACGGATCGTGATCCTGACCGCCGTCGAGTACCGCCACCTCGACGGCGACACCGGCGAACCGGACCTCGTCCAGCTCGCCGCGCGGGCCGCCGACTGGGCCTACCGCCACCGGGGCCCGGGAGAGTCGGGCGGCACCGGAGGCACTGGAGGCACTGGAGGCCCGGGAGTGTCCCGCCCGTCCGCGCCGAACCCGGCGGAGGAGGCGGCGGGGGCAGCGGCCGGGGACTGAGCGTGTGCGGCCGGACGCCGGGGCGCAGGGCGCCGGTCCGCTGCCGGGTCCGGCGCCCGGCCGGTGGTGCGCTCAGGGGCGCCAGACGTAGCGCACGTCCGGCTCGCGCTCCTCGTTGCCGCTGCCGTCCGTGTACTCGACGGCGACGAAGCCGTGGCGTTCGTAGAACCGGTGGGCGGGCTTGTTCACCTGGAAGGTCCACAGGTCGAGCCCGCCGGGGCTGCGTTCCTTGGCGAGCGTGACGAACCGGTCCCCGACACCCCGCCCGCGCCAGTCGGGGCGCAGGTAGAGCTGGGACAACTCGTCGCCGGCGAGCACCATCACGCCTACGATCCCCGCTCCGGCGTCCGCCGCCACCCACGTCTCCCGCAGCGGCACGACCACCTCCCGGAAGTAGTCGCGCACCTCGTCGTCGGACCGCGGGCTGACGACCGTGGGCAGCGCGGCGCGGAAGGACCGCAGCCAGACGTCCGCGGCGGCCGAGGCGTCGGCGGCCACGGCCCGGCGCAGAGTGACGGCGGACGATACGGAAGACAAGAGGGGATCCCTTCGGTGCGTGTCAGTTGTCACTTGGCAGTGCTCACTTTTCAGTCGTCAGTCGTCGAGGGGACGGTCTTCGGAGTGGGCGCCGTAGAACTCGCTCTGGCGCGCCATGAGGTCCCGCATGGAGGTGCCGCGCGGCACGCCGTACACCGTGCCGGGGAAGTCCAGCTCCTGCTGCACGGCCCATAGTTCGTCGTGCTGTCCGGGTGCGAAGAGCCGGGCCGTGGGCGCCCCGGCCGCGATCCACCCGATCGGTACGACGGTGCCGGGCGGCAGCACGGAGTTGACCTGCAGCACGCTGTTGATCCGCAACTCGCAGCCGGCGCCGACGACCGCCCCCGGGAAGACTGAGGCACCGGTGGCCACGAAGACCTCGTCCTCGATGGTCGCCCCGTTGACGTGTGCGTGCGGACCGACGAGCACGGCGTCGCCGATGACGGCGGGGTGTCCGGCCCGCCCGCGCACCAGGGCGTTCTCCATGACGACGACGTCCGAGCCGACGCGGACCTCACCGTCCTCGGCGCTGAGCACGGCCCCGTGGAGCACTCTGGCCCGCTCGCCGAGGACGACGGCGCCGCACAGGACGGCCGTCTGGGCGACGTACGCGGAGTCGGGGACGACAGGGCGCTGCCCACGGTGCTCGATCAACATACGGCTCTCCTGCCCTGGGTCTGCACTGGTCGGTCCACACATGCTCCGCGGACGGGCAGCGGACGTCCTGCCGATCGTCCGCCGCGGACGCCGGGCGCGCATCCCAATATCCCGCGGGGTGCCGGCGCGGCCTGAGGTCCGGCGACGACCGGAGGCGACCGTCCATGGCCGCCGACGAGCGCCGACGACCGGCGACGAGCGCTGACGACCCCCGACGGAAAACCGTTCGACGCCCCGCACCCGCGGCCGCTACCAATCCGGCAGTCCGCGTAGCCGGGCGCCGCCCGAGCCGCATTCCCGCGCCGCCCCCACCTCCAGGAGCCGCACCCATGCCGTCCTCGCCGCCCTCCCTCTCCGACTCCGCCTTCCTCGACGCCACCGCCGACCGTCTCGCGGCCCTCCCGGCGGTCCGCGCCGTCGCCCTCGGCGGCTCCCGGGCCCAGGGCACGCACCGCCCGGACAGCGACTGGGACCTGGCCGTCTACTACCGCGGCTCCTTCGACCCCGATGACCTCCGCGCCCTCGGCTGGGAGGGCGAGGTCTGCGACATCGGCGCCTGGGGCGGCGGAGTCTTCAACGGCGGCGCTTGGCTGACGATCGACGAACGCCGCGTCGACGTGCACTACCGCGATCTCGACGTGGTGGAACGTGAACTGACGCACGCTTGGGAAGGCCGCTTCCGGGTGGAGCCGCTGCTGTTCCACCTGGCCGGCATCCCGACGTATCTGGTCGTCGCCGAACTGGCCGTCAACCGGGTGCTGCGCGGTGAACTGCTGCGCCCCGCGCTGTACCCGCCGGCCCTGCGCCGGACCGCCCCCGAGTACTGGTACGGCATGGCCCGTGCGGCCCTGGACTACGCGAAGGCCGCGCACGCGCCCAAGGGAGCCGTCACCCAGGTCGCGGGCGCGGTCGCCCTCGCCGCGGTCCAGACGGCGCACGCGGTCCTCGCCGCGCGGGGGGAGTGGGTCACCAACGAGAAAGGTCTGCTGGAGCGGGCGGGCCTGCGCGAGGTCGACACGCTCGTGGCAGATCTGACGCCGCGACAGGACGCGCTCCTTCGGTCGGTCACCGAGGCCGAGGCGGTCCTGGCCCGGGCCGTGGCCGCATCCCGCAGGCCGTAGAACCGCCGGTGGATCCGCCGCCGTTGCGGGGAGATCGTCACGTCACCGAAATGCCCGCGTTCCGCTTTTCCCGCGTAGCCGATCTATCGTGGACACCACACCTCTTCACGCCCGGCCACCGTCGCCCGAAGGCACACCCCGCCCTCGTCCGGACAGGAGCCCCGTGTCGCGTCCCCTCGCCGTTCCGCCCTGGCTCGCCCACGCCCTCCGCGCCCAGCGGGGTCCCGTCCCCTGGAGCGCGGTCACGCGGGGCGCCCTGTCCGCCGGGCCGCTCCTCGTCGGTGCCGTGCTGCTCGGCCGTACCTCGCTCGGTGTCGTCGCCGCCATCGCCGCCATGCTCGCCGGGATCAACGACCGGCCGGGCAGCCGTCGGGCGGCCGTGCAGCGGATCGGAGGGCCGGCGCTCGCCGGGGCGGGCGGGCTGCTCGTCGGGACGTATGCCGGGGACCACGCCGGGGCCGTGGCGCTGACCTTCCTGCTCGCCGGTCTCGGGCTGCTGGCAGGCTCGGTGAGCGCCGTGGGTCCCGTGGCCTCCGGGGCCGGTACCCAACTGCTCGTCGCCTCCGCCGTCGGGGCCGGGATGCCGCTGCCCGACAGCGGAGCGGCCAGGGCGCTGGCCTTCCTCGCCGGCGCCGGCTGGCTGCTCGCCCTGCGGCTGCTGCTGCCCACGCCCGGCTCGCTCGCCGGCGACTTCCGGTTCGACTTCCGGTTCGACGGCGAGCGGGCCGCCGTGGCCGCCGTGTACGACGCCGTCGCCGACCTGCTCGACGCCGTCGGCGGTGACGACGCCCTCGCCCGGCGTGCCGCGCTCACCGCCGCCCTCGATCACGCGCAGGACGCGCTCGCCGGGCCCCGGCTGCGGCGGTACGCGTCCTCCTCCGCCGAGCGGCGGCTGCACGCGCAGTACGCCGCCGCGCTGCCGCTCGCCGAGGCGGCGACCGCGCTCGCGTGGGCCGGGGACGCCGTCGCCGGGCGCGCCTCCGAAGGGCCCCGGCGGCTCGCCGCCGCCGTACGCGGCAACACCCCCACCGGGCCGCTGCCCGCGCCGCACCGGTCCGCGCCCGCCCTGCGCGCCCTCGACGACGCCCTGCTCCACGCCGCTGACGCCTTCGACCGGGGCCGGCCGAGCGACCTGCACACCCGGCGGCGCACCGCCGGGGAACTCCTGCGTCTGGCCTGTGGCGCCGGCGGCCGGGAATACGGTCTGCGGGTCGCGCTGTGCTTCGGGGCCGGCGCCGCCGTCGCCCAGGCGCTGCACCACGCCCGCTGGCACGGGCAGCACCAGCACTGGTACTGGCTGCCCGCCACCGCCGTCTTCCTCGTCAAGCCCGACCTCGGACCGCTCGCGTCGAGAGTGCTGTGCCGGGCGGCCGGGACCGTGCTGGGCGCCGTCGTCTTCGCCGGGTTCGCCGCCGTGCTGCCCCGGCCGGAGGGGCTCGTCGCGCTGGTCGCCGTCAGCGGGGCCCTCATCCCCGTCGCCACGCGCCACTTCGCCGCGCAGACCGCCGTCGTCACCGTCCTGGTGCTGGCCCTGGTGATGGTCGGCGGCGAGCCGCAGGCCTCCGTCAGCCGGATCGGGGAGACCCTGCTGGCGTGCGCGATCGTGCTCGTCGTCGGGCACCTGCCGATGCCGGGGCAGCGGGGCGGCGCGGTACGGACCCGCCTGGCGGCGGCGAGTGCGGCCGCACAGGCCTACCTCACCCACGTGCTCGGCGAGTCCGCAGACCGCGAGGAACGCTGGACGCTCCGCCGCGAGGCCTACCGCACGCTCGCCGAGGCCCGAGCCGCCATCGCCCTCACCGCCGCCGAACTGCCCTCCCTCGCAAGGCACTCGGCGGGCGCGGACCAGCTCGTCGCCACCCTCGAACGGCTCGTCGACACGACCACCGCCTGCGCCGTCCACCTCGACGACTCGGGCCGCATCTCACCCCGTCACGCCCGGCAGCTCGCCGAACTGGTCGAGGAGTTCGGGCAGCGACGCGAACCGGCGAGACTGTCACTGCCCGAGCTGTCCGGCTTGTCCGAGCTGTCCGTCGCCGGGCTTGCGGGCCGTGTCCGGTCCTAGTCAGGTCTTCCCAGGTGTCGCGCGCCCATATCCGGGAGGGTCACCGTGGGTGGTGAGTCGGAGCGGAAAGTGACATTGATCGTCGTACAGTGATCAAGCCCTCACACTCCGCGCGGAACAAGTGTCAAGTACGTCTCAGTCCCGCAACTGGACGAGGCTTTCCAGGTGTCCAGGGCGTTAACTCCTACAAGCTACGACGCTTTACTGGAGGTGCAGGATGGTGAACGGGCGAACGGTGCTCGAACGCTTTCCCGCGGGCGGGCCGCGAGGATCGTGGCCCGCGGAGGAGTTCGCGCACGCGCGACGTCAGGAAGGTCTGCCCGCCGAGGTTGTCATGGACCTCGCGACCGACACGTTCCTGGTGATCGTCCGCACCGGCGACGCCGCCGACGCGACGGCCTGAGCCCCCTGCCGGCCGAGTCCCCGCCGTCCCGGGCCGGTACAGCTAGGCGGTCACCGAACGGGACCACGTCGGGGTCGTGCCCGTCACCCGGCACAGCGCCAGGTACAGCGGGATCGGCGGGGTGTACGGCACCGTGCTGTCCGGTTTGTGGATGAGGCCGGGGACCGCCGGGGCGTCCGGAACGACCGCCCCGGCGGCGTACTCGGCGGGCGCGGGCCACTCCAGCGCGTAGTCCGAGTCGGAGGGCACGATCCACCACCAGTGCGTCTCGTCGGCGTAGACGCACCCCACCCGGGGGAGCCGGGGCAGAACCAGGGGGCCGAGGCGGGCGGGCACCGACACCGCGTCGCAGCCCAGCGGAGCCGTCATGCCCTCCGGTACGGGCAGCCGTCGGGGCGTGCCCGGCGAGTGCAGCCCGCGCCGCAGGCGGACCAGCGTGTCCAGGCTCAGCACCTGGCCGCCGGACGCAGCCCTCACGCCCATGCGCCCCCCGTCCCGTACCGCGATTCCGTTTCGTCCTCGTCGCCCGGGCCGTCGGCCGGACCGGGCTTGGGCCGGGCTCCCCAGCCCAGGTCGTTGCACGGCCCGCAGTCGTGCCGGGGCTCGTCGGCCTTGCGCGGCAGTTCCGCCCACACCAGCAACCCCGGGCCGTGTTCCTGGGCGCCCCAGGCCTTGCAGAGCGAGTCGATGAGGAGCAGTCCCCTCCCGTGCTCCTCCTCGGGCCGCGCCCGTGCCGGATGAGGCTCACCAGGCGTGCACCCCTGGTCGCGCACGGCTATGCGCACCAGGTCGTCGCCGTCGTGCAGCTCGCAGACGATGTGCCTGCTCGCGGTGTGCACGACGGCGTTGGTGACCAGCTCGGAGATCACCAGGGCTGCCGTGTCGCAGACGTCCTCGCACACCGACCAGCCGTTCAGCCAGGCCTTGGCCAGGCGTCTGGCCTGCGCGGGAGAGCCCGGATGTGCGGCCAGCTCGAAGCGGAACCGGCGCTCGGCGGCGGCCCGGTCAGGGGTCACCCCCGCGGTGGCGCCGAGACCGAGCGGGCGGTCTGCGGCAGCGTCTGTTCCTAAGGGCGCGGACGGAATCACGCTTGCCACTATCTCCCCGGCGTGAACACTTGGCAAGTGTCACTCTGAAAAATGCAGAGTGCGGTGTGACGTTCTGGACGGCCATGGCACACTGCTCGCAACAGCACCTCGAGCGGCGCCAGTTGGGATCGACGGAGATCCGCACAGATCTTCGAGTGGGTCTTCGAATGGCGCCGTCGGGCTGTCAGCATTCATTCGTGGAGGTGGAGCGTGAGCGAGCCGCGGTCCGCGCCGACGGTCGGTCAGGTCGTCCTCGGACGCCGTCTGCTGGACCTGCGGGAACGTGCCGGACTCAAGCGCGAGGAGGCCGCCCGTGTGCTCCGCGTCGCGCCGGCCACCGTCCGCCGCATGGAGATGGCCGAGGTCGGTCTCAAGATCCCGTACCTCCAGCTGCTGCTGAAGTCCTACGGCGTGTCAGACGAGGAGGCCGAGGCCTTCGTCCAGCTCGCCGAGGAGGCCAACAAGCCCGGCTGGTGGCAACGTTTCCACGACATCCTGCCCGGCTGGTTCTCGATGTACGTCAGCCTGGAGGGCGCGGCGAGC
Organism: Streptomyces sp. NPDC031340; assembly: GCF_055569945.1. NCBI lineage: Bacteria > Bacillati > Actinomycetota > Actinomycetes > Kitasatosporales > Streptomycetaceae > Streptomyces > Streptomyces sp. NPDC031340. The sequence continues at coordinate 76,149 of NZ_JBVIIE010000004.1, read as the reverse complement.
CTCATCCGCTCCTACGACCCGCACTTCGTCCCCGGCCTGCTGCAGACCGAGGACTACGCCCGCGCGGTCATGCGCTCGGGTGCCGTCGGGCAGACCAGGCCCGAGGACATCGAGCGCCATGTCGCGCTGCGCATACAACGACAGGAACTGCTCACCCGTGAGGACGCGCCCCACTTCTGGGCCGTGTTCGACGAGACCGCACTGCGCCGCCCAGCCGGCGGCCCGGAGGTGATGCGTGCCCAGATCGACAGACTTCTCGAGGCCACGAAGCTGCCCAACGTGACCCTGCAGGTCGCGCCGTTTGCGAACGGGCCGCATCCCGGCACGTTCGGGCCCTTCGTGCTGTTCCGATTTGCCATGTCAGAACTGCCGGACATGGTCTACAGCGAGTACCTGACCGGCGCCGTCTACCTCGACGCGCGCACCGAGGTGGCGACCCACCTCGAGGTCATGGACCGCATGGCGGCGCAGGCCGCTACGGCACATCGCACGAAGGAGATCCTCCGGGATCTCCGCAAGGAGCTGTGAATGGAACGCATCAAGCCGCGCAAACACGTCTACAACGGTATGCCCGCACGGGAGTTGGGCAGCGAGGGCTGGCACAAGCCGTGGAGCGGCGGCAACGGCGGCAACTGCCTGGAGGCGATGAAGCTCGCCGACGGCCGGATCGCCGTCCGCCAGTCGACGGATCCGGACGGCCCCGCGCTGATCTACACCACCGACGAGATGACCGCCTTCATCGAGGGCGCCAAGGCGGGTGAGGCCGACTTCCTGCTGTCCTGAGGCCTGTTTTCAGCCGATTGCGTTCACCGACCCTCGTTCCACCGGCACTGAGTTGATCATTAATTACGTCAATTGCGGCACACTCACACGGAGTTCCCCATGACCGGGCAACAGCAGCCATTCGTCCGGATCGACACCAGCAAACCCCATCCCGCGCGGATGTACGACTGGTATCTCGGCGGAAAGGACAACTACCCCGTCGACGAGGCGATGGGCCGCCAGATGCTCGCCCTCGACCCGCGCGTGCCGGTGATGGCGCGGGTCAACCGGGCGTTCATGCACCGGGCCACACGCTGGCTCGCCCGGAACGGCGTACGGCAGTTCCTGGACATCGGCACCGGCATCCCGACCGAGCCGAACCTCCACCAGATCGCCCAGGAGACCGCACGCGACGCCCGCGTCGTCTACTGCGACAACGACCCGATCGTCCTCGCCCACGCCGCCGCCCTGCTGCGCGGTACGGACGAGGGCGTGACGGAGTACCTCCAGGCCGACGCGCGCGATCCGGACGCCATCCTCGACGGCGCGCGGAAGATCCTCGACTTCACCCAGCCCGTCGCCCTCTCGCTCATCGCGCTGCTGCACTTCGTCTCCGACGAGGACGGCGCCTACGAGCTGGTCAACCGGCTGCTGTCCGAACTGCCCTCCGGCAGCTACCTGGTCCTCAGTCACGCCACGGCCGACTTCACCCCCGAGGAGTCCAAGGCGGCCACCGAGAAGCTGAAGGCGGCCGGCGTCACCCTGGCGCTGCGCTCCCGCGAGGAGTTCACCCGCTTCTTCGACGGCCTCGAACTCGTCGAACCCGGCGTCGAGGTGCCGCAGAACTGGCACCCCGAACTGGGCGACCCGGTCCCCGGCCAGGACGACGGGGTGATCCCGGGGTACGGGGCGGTGGCCCGCAAGCCTTAGCCGCCGTTCTGCGCCGAAGCCCTGGCCGTTTTCGTTTGCCGGAGGCCCTGGACGCTTTCGCTCCGCCGTAAGCCTTGGCCGCTGTTCTCGGCGGCCAGGGCTTGGCCCGTCGGACGGCTCCGGCGTGGCCGTCGCGCGGGCGTCACACGGCCATCGGTCGGTCGTGCGGGGAGACCGGCGCCGGCAGCCGCGTACTGCCCGTCAGATACCGGTCGACGGCCGCCGCCACCGCCCGTCCCTCCGCGATCGCCCACACGATCAGCGACTGCCCGCGCGCCGCGTCCCCGGCCGCGAACACCCCGGGCCGGTTCGTCGCGAACCCGGCGTCCCGCGCGATCGTCCCGCGCGGCTCCGTCACGAGCCCCAGCTGGTCGATGAGCCCGTCCCCCCGGTCGGGCCCGGAGAAACCGAGGGCAAGCAGCACGAGATCGGCGGGAAGGGAACGCCCGGTACCCGGCAGCGGGCGCCGCGCCGCGTCCACCTCGACCAGGTGCAACGACCGGACGTGCCCGCCCGCGTCCCCGGTGAGACGGAGCGTGGACGCCGCGAACAGCCGCGCGTCCGCGTCCGCCGCGGACGCCGTCCGAAGATCACGGGCCTCCTCGTGCGCGGGCGACAGCCGGTACACCTTCGGGTACGTCGGCCACGGCTCGGTGTCCTCGTCCCGCTCGGTCCCCGGCTGGGCGTAGATGTCCAGCTGCGTGACCGACGCGGCACCCTCGCGCACCGCCGTCCCCAGACAGTCCGCCCCGGTGTCGCCGCCACCGACGATGACGACATGCTTCCCGGCGGCGGACAGCGGGGAGATCTCCAGATCCCCCTCGCACACCCGGTTGGCCAGCGGCAGGTACTGCATCGCCTGGTGGACGCCGGCCAGCTCCCGTCCCGGCACGGGAAGCTCACGCCATGCCGTCGCCCCGGTGGCGATCACGACCGCGTCGTACCGGGTGCGCAGTTCCGCGGCCTCCACGTCCCGTCCGACCGCCGTCGACGTGCGGAAACCGGTCCCCTCGGCCCGCATCTGCTCGATGCGCCGGTCCACACGGTGCTTCTCCATCTTGAACGCCGGTATGCCGTACCGCATCAGCCCGCCGAGCCGGTCGTCCTTCTCGTACACCGCGACCGTGTGCCCCACGCGGGTCAGCTGCTGTGCCGCGGCCAGCCCGGTGGGTCCCGATCCGATCACCGCGACCGTCCGTCCCGACAGCCGCTCCGGCGGGCTCGGCGGCGCGAGTCCGTCCGCCCAGGCCCGGTCGGCGATGGCGCACTCGACGTTCTTGATGGTGACCGCGGGCTGGTTGATCGCGAGCACGCACCCCGCCTCGCACGGGGCGGGGCACAACCGGCCGGTGAACTCGGGGAAGTTGTTGGTGGCGTGCAGCCGTTCGGCGGCCACGCGCCAGTCGTCGCGGCTGACCAGGTCGTTCCATTCGGGGATCAGGTTGCCGAGCGGGCAGGCGTCGTGGCAGAACGGCACCCCGCAGTCCATGCAGCGGTCGGCCTGCCGGTTGATGATGGGCAGCAGGCCACCGGGGACGTAGACCTCGTCCCAGTCCCGGACCCGCTCCGCGACGGGCCGGCGGGGCCAGTCCCGGCGAGGCGTCGTGAGGAAACCCTTGGGATCGGCCATGGCCGTCTTCCTTGCGTCCGCGTACGACAGGGCGTGCGTCATCGGGCGGCGCTCCTGCGGCCACGATACGACCCGTCGACCGGGCGTGCAGAGGCGTGACGGTGCTCTTCCGAGATGCTCCTCACCGAGGCGGCTCCTGCCGCGGTCGGGCGGGGCCGGACAGGGGGCCGGACAGGGGGCTGGACAGGGCTTCAGGTGAGTGCCAGCACGTACGCCACCGCCGTGCCGGCCGAGGCGATCATCCGTACGTGGTTCCACCTCGTCCACTCGCGCACGTACGACGGCCAGTACGCGGCCGCCTCCGGCGTCCCGGGGTCCAGCCGGAGCAGCGCGTCGTTGCGCGGCACGTTCGCGACCATGGTCACCCCGAACGAGCCGAGCAGGAACAGCGCGCTCCCCACCAGCAACTCCACCGTCCCGTCGTCCGGCCACAGCACGAACGTCACCACGGCGATCACCGAGCACAGCACCGCCGATCCGACGAACACGGCCATGAACGCCGGTGTCACCGCCGTCACGTTGATCGCGTTCATCGCGGCGACGCCCTGTGCGGGCGGCAGCGCGGCGAGACCTCGCATCACGAAGGTCGAGAAGGCGCAGAAAACCCCGGCCACCAGAGCGGTCCCGAGCACCCCCAACACCGTCAGCACGTAATACGGACCATCGATCATCAAATATCAACTCCCCTGTCCAGCCGGGACTTTCCCCGGTGCGTCGCCTCTCCACAAGTGCATTCCCGCACGGGACCCGCGACCATGGAAGGACCGGAGAAGTCGGCCCGCGATCCGGCACCGCGCCCGCACCTGCGTCCCCCGTGTGGCCGTTCCCCGTGCGGCCCGGCGCTCTGCGGCCCGCCCGCGCCCCATTGCGCTCCGCGCCTGACGCATCATGGCCGGTGTGCGACTCGAAGCGATCACCTGGGACCGGCTCGGCGACCTCCTGGCCGAGCGACTGCTCGACCTGGAACCGGCCGACGGCAGCCCCTGGCCGCGCATCGCCTTCGACGGCGCCCCGGCGGCCCGCCCCGGAGACCTCGCCGAGCGTGTCGCCGAGGCACTGCGCACGCTCGGCCGCCCCTCGCTGGTCGTCGGCACGGAGGGCTTCCTGCGTCCGGCCTCGCTCCGCCTCGAACACGGCCGGCAGGACGTGGACGCCTACTACGACGGGTGGTTCGACACGGGCGCCCTGTGGCGTGAGGTGTTCGGTCCCCTGGAACCCGGCGGCGACGGGCGCGTCCTGCCCGATCTGCGGGACCCGGCCACCGACCGTGCCACCCGCAGCCCGTACGTCCCACTCCGGCCCGGCTCTTGCCTGCTGCTGCATGGTCCACTCCTGCTGCGCCACTGGTTCCCCTTCGACCTGACCGTGCACCTCCGCCTCTCACCCGACGCCCTGCGCCGCCGCACCCCCGAGACCGACCACTGGACGCTTCCCGCCTACGAGCGCTACGAGGCCGAGACCGACCCGGCCGGCACCGCCGACGTGCTGGTACGCGCCGACGACCCACGCCACCCGGCCTGGAGCGGGTGACGCACAGCCCCGGCCCCCGCCCGGCTCCGGATGCGCCCGTTCCGTTGCGCGGCGAGAATGTGTATGTCGCCGGGACAAGCGGTGCGTCCCGTGCCGCGCCGGCCGTCCGGTACCAGGAGGTACTCCATGACCACCGCCGGAGACATCATGCACCGGGGAGCCCAGTGGATCCCCGCCCACGAGACGCTGGACCGGGCGGCCCAGCTCATGCGCCAGCTGAACGTCGGCGCCCTGCCCATCAGCGACGAGAACGAACGGCTCTGCGGCATCCTCACCGACCGTGACATCGTCGTCGGCTGCGTGGCCATGGGGCACGACCCGGCCAGGACCACCGCCGGCGAGATGGCCCACGGCACCCCGCGCTGGATCGACGCGAGGGCCGACATCTCCGACGTCCTGCGTGAGATGAAGGATCACCAGATCCGCAGGCTCCCCGTCATCGAGAACAAGCGGCTGGTCGGCATGATCAGCGAAGCGGACCTCGCCAGGCACCTGCCGGAGGACCAGATCGCCGACTGGGCCGAGAGCGTCTACGCCCGGAGCGGAGCGCGCTGACCCCGCCGGATCACAGCCAGCCGTTGCGCCGGAAACCGCGGTACAGCACCAGGCACGCGACGGATATCACGGCTATGACCAGCGGATATCCGAACCTCCAGTGCAACTCCGGCATGTGGTCGAAGTTCATGCCGTAGAGCCCGCAGACCATCGTCGGCACGGCGATCACCGCGGCCCATGCCGTGATCTTGCGCATGTCCTCGTTCTGCGCGACCGTGACCTGGGCCAGGTGCGCCTGCAAGATCGAGTTCAGCAGCTCGTCGAAGGAGGCGATCTGTTCCTTGGCCCGTATCAGATGGTCGAGGACGTCCCTGAAGTAGGCCTGTATTTCCGGGTCCACCACCCGGATCGGCCGGGTCGCGAGGTCCTCTATCGGCCGCCCGAGCGGTACCACGGCCCGCTTCAGCTCCAGTAGCTCCCGCTTCAACTGGTAGATGCGTCCCGGATCGGCCCGCGCGCCGTTCTCCGTGAACACGTCCGTCTCGACCTGATCGATGTCCTCGTGGACCGCGGCGGTGACGCTCAGGTAGTCGTCGACCACGTTGTCCGCGACCGCGTGCAGTACCGCGGCCGGCCCCTTGGCGAGCTTCTCGGGGTCGGCCTCCAGCTCCTCGCGCAGCGGGCCCAGCGAGCCGTGGCGGCCGTGCCGCACCGTGATCACGAAGTCCTCGCCGACGAACACCATGATCTCGCCGGTGTCCACCACCTCGCTGGTCGCCGTCAGTTCCTCGTGCTCGACGTAGCAGACCGTCTTCAGCACCGCGAACAGCGTCTCCCCGTAGCGCTCCAGCTTCGGGCGCTGATGGGCCTCGACCGCGTCCTCCACGGCCAGTGGATGCAGGTCGAACAGCTCGGCGATGCCCGCGAACTCCTGGTCCGTCGGCTCGTGCAGGCCCAGCCACACGAAGCCGTGGCGGCTGCTGCGCACCCGCTCCACCGCCTCGACCACGTCCTCGCCACCGGAGGTCCGGGCACCGTCCCGGTACGTCACGCAGTTCACCACCGAGGACCCCAGTGGAGACCGGGCCGGGTGGCTCAGGTCGACGCGGGGGCGCCGCCGGGCGAGCCGTGCCACCTTGCGGAGGCCGCCGACCTTGCTGAGACGCGTGACCTTCCGCAGGTTCCCCGCCATCGACATCTGGATCTCCTCGCGTGCAACTCCTCGGGCCTGATGCTCTGTTCGTGCGGTGCGCCGTGGGCTGTGGGCCGTGGTCCGTGCTCCTGCGGCGCGTCGCGTATCTGCCCCGTGGCGCGCCAGTCTGCCAGTTTCCGGCGAACCGTGGGTGACCCTGTGGGAACTCAGCGCTCCGCTTTGTTCCCTCCTGTGGACGAAGAGGGCCGGGCGCTGCGGACGCCGGTCGCCCGCGCCCGGCGGGGTGGCCCCTCACGCCGGTGGGATGTCGCCCGGCCTCAGCGGGACATCGCCCCGACGGCGCATCGCCCCGCACCGACAAGACACCGCCTCGCGCTGACGGGGCACCGCCTCGCGCTGACGGGACAGTGCCTCGACCTGTGGGACAAGGGGGACAACTGGGATGCCGGACAAGGGGGACAACTGGGATGATCGAACCATGATGCGATCCGACGGATACCTCCTCGACAACCGGCAGTCCGAGGCGGGTGAGCGTTTCGACGCCTTCGCCTCCCTCTTCGATCCCACGACTTTCCGGCACCTCGCCGAGTGCGGTGTCGGACCCGGATGGCGCTGTTGGGAGGTCGGGGCCGGCGGCACGTCCGTGGTGTCCTGGCTGGCCAAGAAGGTCGGGCCGACCGGCAAGGTCGTCGCCACCGACATCGACACCTCGCGCCTCGCCTCCGTCGCCCGGCCCCCGGTGGACGTCCGGGTCCACGACGTCGGCGCCGAGGAGCCGCCGGGGGAGGGGTTCGACCTGGTGCACGCCAGGCTGGTCCTCGTCCATGTCCCGGAGCGCGATCGGGCACTGCGCTCGATGGTCAAGGCCCTGCGCCCCGGCGGACGCCTCCTCGTCGAGGACGCCGACCCCACGCTCCAGCCGCTGCTCTGCCCCGACGAGCACGGCCCCGAACAGCACCTCGCCAACCGGCTGCGGCACGGTTTCCGCCGACTGCTGGCCGACAGCGGAGCCGACCTGTCCTACGGCCGCAGGCTGCCGCGACTGTTGCGCGAGGCCGGCCTGCGACAGGTCGAGGCCGACGCGTACTTCCCGGTCTCATCACCGGCCTGCACCGCCCTGGAATCCGCCACGATCCGGCAGATCCGCGAACGTCTCGTCGCCGCGGGTCTGGCCACGGACGAGGAGATCGACCGCCACCTGGCGAACGTCGCGTCCGGCGACATGGACCTGGCGACCGCCCCGATGATCTCGGCGTGGGGACGCAAGGCGTAGCGATCTCCGGCCTCCTCCTGCGGGCCGCCGCCCCCGGTTCTCCGCCTCGCGGTCACTTCCCGGCCGTCGGCCTCCCGCCCACCCGTTCCACGGCGCGGGCCCCCGCCCGGCAGCCCTCCCGCGCCGCGTGCTCCGGGTCGGCGCCCGTGAGCAGGGCCGCGAGGAATGCGCCGGTGAAGGCGTCGCCGGCCCCTGTCGTGTCCCTGGCCGTCGCCGGGACGGCCGGTACCCGGGCGCACAGCTCGCCGGACCTGGCCACCAGCGCGCCGTCAGCGCCCTGCTTGGCGACCACGAGCGGGACGTGCCGACTGAGCTTCGTCGCCGCGTCCCCCGGATCGGGCAACCCGGTGAGCAGGCAGGCCTCGCCCCGGCTCGGCAGCAGGACGTCCACTCCTTCGACGAGCCGCAGGAAACGGTCGACGCCCAACCGGGTGAGAAAGCCCGCCGATGCCGGGTCCAGACTCACCGGCACGCCACGCGCGCGTGCCGAACGCAGGGCCGCCGCCACCAGTGCCCGGCTCGGTTCGGAGAACAGCAGGTAGCCCGACAGGTGCAGTCGCGCGACTCCGTCGAGCAGCGCGTCGGACCAGTCACCGGGGTCGAGCCGCAACGAGGCGCCGCTGTCGGTGAGGAAGGTCCGCTCGGCCGCGTCATCCGTGTCCACCAGACAGATCACCGTCCCCGTCGGCGCCCGAGGATCGACGACGAGGCGGGGACGGACCCCACAGGCGACCAGCTCACGCTCGTGCCACGCGGCCGACTCCTCACCCACCCGGCCCAGCAGCCGCACCTCCGGACAGCCCCAGTGCGCCGCCCAGCAGGCCACGTTGGCACCCGCGCCACCCGGCACCGTACGGATCGCCGCGGCCGTGTCCGTCCCCGGCGCGAGCGGCCCCCGGTGCCGGGCGACGACGTCAGTGATCACATCCCCGACCACCAGCAGAGCACCGGACCCCGGGCCCGGGGAGCCCGCGGCTCCGCCCGCGCTGCCGGCCCCCGCTCCGCCCGGCTCCGCCGTCACGCCCCGGCCCAGGCCGCCGCGATCCGCGATGCCAGCCGTACGTTGCCGCGCACCGCCGCCAGATTGGCGCTCAGCGAGGCGCCGTCGGTGTGCCGTACCAGGTAGTCCAGCAGGAACGGCGTGACCGCCTGACCGGTGACGCCCTCGGCCTCGCACGCGTGCAGCGCGTCGGCGAGCACGCGCGCGTGCAGCCCCGGGTCCAGCTGCTCCGCCTCCGGTACGGGGTTGGCGACGATCAGCGCCGACTCGGGCCCGCCGAGCGCGTCCTGCGCCCTCATCACGTCGGCGACCTGATCGGGCGACTCCAGCGTCCACTCCACCGGGTGGCCCGAGTCCGACAGGTAGAAGCCGGGGAAGCGGTCCGTGCCGTATCCCGCCACGGCGACGCCCAGCGTCTCCAGCCGCTGCAGCGTCGCCGGCACGTCCAGGATCGACTTCACGCCCGCGCACACCACCGTGATCCGAGTGCGCGCCAGCAGCCCCAGGTCGGCCGACTCGTCCTGCGTCACCGTCCACTCCCGGTGCACCCCGCCGAGCCCGCCCGTCGCGAACACCCGCACGCCCGCAAGGGCGGCGAGCAGCGCGGTCGCCGACACCGTGGTCGCCCCGCTCGCGCCGGAGGCCACCGCGAGCGGAAGGTCACGGTGGCCCAGCTTGCGGATGCCGTCCTCGTTCGCGACTCGCTCCAGCTGCTCCTTGTCGAGGCCGACATGGGGCCGCCCGTCCAGCACCGCGATCGTCGCCGGTACAGCGCCCTCGCGCCGTACGACCTCCTCCAGCTCCCGTGCCACCTGAAGGTTGCGCGGGCGTGGCAGGCCGTGCGCGATGATCGTGGACTCCAGGGCCACCACGGGGCGACGCGCGTCGACGGCCTCCCGCACTTCTTCCGACACCACCAGCACCACGTGCCTGCCTCCTGTCAGTCGGTCTTCCCTCATCTCTGGCGGGCGGCACCCCCTGCCAAACCCTTGCGGCCCGTCGCGGAGGACCTCAGCCTGGGATGCATGACGGACAACACGGCACGTCTGGACCACGTCGTCCTGTGGGTGCGCGACCCGGTCGCCTCGGCCGGTTTCTACGAAAAGGTGGTCGGACTGGAGCCCCTGCGAGTCACCGAGTTCGCCGCCGGTACGACGTCCTTCCCCTCCGTACGGCTCAACGACGAGACCATCTTCGACCTCGCACCGCTCACCATGGCGGAGGAGATGAACATGGTCCCGGGGGCCGCCGAAAGCGCCGGTCACCCGGTCAACCACGTCTGCGTGTCCCTCGCCGGCCCCGCCTTCGAGGCGCTCCGCAGCCGCCTGGAGGAACACGGCGTCCCCATGTCCGACTTCTCGTACGACGCCTACGGCGCCCGCGGAATGGCCAGGCGCAGCTTCTACTTCCGCGACCCGGACGGCAACGTCTTCGAGGCCCGGCACTACGACTAGCGACACGGGGCCGCCTGTGCGCGGCCCCTTCCCGGTCGGCCGGTCCCGATCGGCGCGTTCCCGGCCGGCCCTTCCCCGGTCGGGGCAGAGCGGCACCTGCGCCGTCGAGCGGACCGAGCCGGTCCCCTGTCAGAACAGCGGCTCCGGGAGCACCCCTTCCAGTGCGAGCAGCTTCCGCTTGGCCTCAAGACCACCGCCGAAGCCGCCGATGCCTCCGTCGCTCTCGACGACCCGGTGGCAGGGCACCACGACCGGCAGCGGATTGGACCCCATCGCCGCACCCACCGCCTGGCTCGCGCCGGGCTGGCCGACCCGCCGGGCCAGATCGCCGTAGCCGACGACCTGGCCGAACGGCACGCCGGTCGCCAGCTCACGCAGCACCTGCCGGTTGAAGCCGGATATCAGCGACCAGTCCAGCGGCAGCTCGAAAGCGCGCCGTTCGCCCGCGAAGTACGCCCCGACCTGCCGTATCGCCTCGGCCAGCAGTGGCGAGCCGGGAGCCTCGACGGGCTCGCCGCCCAACCGGGACGCGAGCCGGCCCAGCGCCTTGTCCCGCACCGCGTCCGTGGCGTGGAAAACGACGTTGACCAGGCCCTCGCGGGTCGCGGCCAGCAGCAGCGGACCGATCCCGGTGTCGACGACGGCCCACACGACCCGCTGCTCGTTCTGCTGCCCATGGCTGTCCATGCGCCCCACCGTACGGCCCGCCACTGACAACGCCCTGCGAGGCAACGGCCGACGGCCTCCCGCGGAGGCCTCAGGGGGCCTGCAGCGCGGCCCGCACCAGGTCCGGCTTGTCGGTGATGACGCCGTCGACGCCGTACCCGGCGGCCCGGCGGGCGGTGTCCGCGTCGTCCACGGTCCAGGTGAACACGGACAGCGGGCTGCCATGCGGTCCGGTGAGCGCGTGGGCGGCGGAGACGTAGCCCGCCGAGACCGAGGCGTACGAGGGATTGATCCCGTCGGTGAAGGCCGCGTACGCGGGCAGGTCGGACAGGGGAGGCGTCCCTAGGAGGGCTGTCCGGACGCCCGGCTTCAGGTCGTGCACGATCCGCAGACTGCCGGCGCTGAAGCTCTGCACGACCAGCCGGCCGGCCAGGTGCCGGTCGTCGAGCCAGCCCTCGTTGCCGAGAACCTTCAGCGTCTGGCGCTCGATGCCCGGGTACAGCTCGGGGCTCTTGATCTCCAGGAGCAGGTTCTGCCGGTGCAGCCCGACACGGCGCAGGTACTGCTCCAGCGTCGGCACGCGCGTGCCCGCGTACGCGGGGCCGAACCAGCTTCCCGCGTCCAGCCGGGCGATCTCGGCCGCGGTGAAGTCCTTCACCTTCCAGGGCGCCCGCCCGGGAAAGACCGCCTCGGCGTCGGTGGTGCGCCGCAGGCTGTCGTCGTGGATCACGACGAGTTCTCCGTCCTTCGTGCGCTGGACATCGTTCTCGACCCAGGAGACGCCCATCAGAGCCGCCGCGTCGACGGCCGGCAGCGTGTTCTCGGGCGCGACGGCGGAGGCGCCCCGATGGGCGACGACCAGGGGCGCCCGGCCGACGTCGCCGGCCCGGGCGTCGGAGGTGGGGAACAGGAGGGTGACGGCCCCCAGCAGCGCGGTGGTCAGGGCGGCTACGGCGCGCACGTGCATGCGTACTCCTCGCGTCGAGCGGTCGGCGACATCACGGACAGCTCAACTGTGACAGCATCGCGTAACCGGCGGCGGGGCGCAGAACGGCCACACGGCGAAGAGATCCGCACAACTCCGCTCACTCATGGCGCACAACTGGGTCAGGCGCGTGTTTCTTTGCCGGAAAATCGTTCGACCATTCAGGTGAGGGTCATACTCTCTGCGTCAGCCCTGCACCGCTCGGGCGGTACTGGGAGGGGGGCGCTTTCCACGGATTCCGGACGCAAAAAGGGCGGAAGGGCAGCCGCGCATGCAGGGCACGGTCGACGGATTCAGCTACGGGCTCGTCACACCACTGGTGGGCTATCTCATGGCCTGCCTGGGCGGTGCGCTCGGCCTGCGCTGCACGACCCGGTCCATGCTCGTGGCACGTTCCTGGCGCGCCGGCTGGCTCGCCCTCGGCTCCGCCGCGATCGGCTCCGGCATCTGGACGATGCACTTCGTCGCGATGATGGGGTTCACGGTCGAAGGCGCGCCCATCCACTACGACAGACCCCTGACCTACGCCAGTCTGGGCGTCGCCGTCCTCATGGTGGGGATCGGCATCTTCATCGTCGGCTACCGGGGCGCGACGGGCGCGGCCCTGTTCACCGGGGGCACCGTCACCGGCCTCGGCATCGCCTCGATGCACTACCTGGGCATGGCCGGCATGCAGCTGAACGGCAAGTTCGAGTACAACACCCTCACCGTCGCCGTCTCCGTCGTCATAGCGATGGCCGCCGCCACCGCCGCCCTGTGGGCCGCCGCACAGGTCAGGGGGTTCGTGTGGAGCGTCGGCGCGAGCCTCGTCATGGGGCTGGCCGTCAGCGGCATGCACTACACCGGCATGGCGGCCCTCAGCGTGCACCTGCACGGCCCCGGCGACTCCTCCACCGGGGACTCGCCGGCCGGGCTGCTCGCCCCCATGCTGATCGGCCCCCTGGTCTTCCTGCTGCTCGCCGGGGTGATCGTGGTGTTCGACCCGCTGATGGTCATGGGCAAACCGTCCTGGTCCCCGGCCGAGCACAAGCCGGGGGTCCCCGCCCGTCCGGCCGCACGGCACCCGGTCCGCCGCCCGCCGCACCGCCCCGACCGGCAGCAGCCGGGCCGCCGCGGCTCCCGGACCCCGCAAAACCGCTGATCCCGCCGCATTGTCAGTGGCGGGTCGTACGGTGGATTGCATGCGGCCCGTTTCCCAGATCGAACGCACGGTGGCGCCCTTCGAGGTCGTCAGCCCCTACCAGCCCAGCGGCGACCAGCCGCAGGCCATCGCCGAGCTCGCCCGGCGCATCGAAGCGGGCGAGAGGAACGTCGTCCTGCTCGGCGCGACCGGCACCGGCAAGTCCGCGACCACCGCGTGGATGATAGAGAAGCTCCAGCGCCCCACCCTGGTGATGGCGCCGAACAAGACACTGGCCGCCCAGCTGGCGAACGAGTTCCGCGAACTCCTGCCCAACAACGCCGTCGAGTACTTCGTCTCGTACTACGACTACTACCAGCCCGAGGCCTACGTCCCGCAGTCGGACACCTACATCGAGAAGGACTCCTCGATCAACGAGGAGGTCGAGCGCCTGCGCCACTCCGCGACCAACTCGCTGCTCACCCGCCGCGACGTCATCGTGGTCGCGTCGGTCTCCTGCATCTACGGCCTCGGCACGCCACAGGAGTACGTCGACCGCATGGTCCCGCTCAAGGTCGGCGACGAGATCGACCGGGACGAGCTGCTGCGCCGCTTCGTGGACATCCAGTACACGCGCAACGACATGGCGTTCACCCGCGGCACCTTCCGGGTGCGCGGCGACACCATCGAGATCTTCCCGGTCTACGAGGAGCTCGCCGTCCGCATCGAGATGTTCGGCGACGAGATCGAGGCACTCTCCACCCTCCACCCGATCACCGGCGAGATCATCAGCGACGACCGGCAGCTGTACGTCTTCCCGGCCTCCCACTACGTCGCGGGCCCCGAGCGCATGGAGCGGGCCGTCAACGACATCGAGAAGGAGCTGGGGGAGCGGCTGGCCGGCCTGGAGAAGCAGGGCAAGCTCCTGGAGGCCCAGCGCCTGAGGATGCGGACGACGTACGACCTCGAGATGCTCCGCCAGATCGGCACCTGTTCCGGCGTGGAGAACTACTCGATGCACTTCGACGGCCGCTCGCCCGGATCCCCGCCCAACACCCTGCTGGACTACTTCCCGGACGACTTCCTGCTGGTCATCGACGAGTCGCACAACACGGTCCCGCAGATCGGCGCCATGTACGAAGGCGACGCCTCCCGCAAGCGCACCCTCGTCGACCACGGCTTCCGCCTGCCCTCCGCCCTCGACAACCGCCCGCTGAAGTGGGAGGAGTTCAAGGAGCGGGTAGGGCAGACGGTCTACCTGTCGGCCACGCCCGGCACCTACGAGCTCTCCCGCGCGGACGGCATCGTCGAGCAGATCATCCGTCCCACCGGTCTCGTCGACCCGGAAGTCGTCGTCAAGCCCACCGAGGGCCAGATCGACGACCTGGTGCACGAGATCCGCACGCGGACCGAGAAGGACGAGCGCGTCCTGGTCACCACGCTCACCAAGAAGATGGCCGAGGACCTCACGGACTACTTCCTCGAGCTCGGCATCCAGGTGCGCTACCTGCACAGCGACGTCGACACGCTGCGCCGCGTGGAGCTGCTGCGCGAGCTGCGCTCCGGCGAGTTCGACGTGCTGGTCGGCATCAACCTCCTGCGCGAGGGCCTCGACCTGCCCGAGGTCTCCCTGGTGGCCATCCTCGACGCCGACAAGGAGGGCTTCCTGCGCTCCGGCACCTCCCTCATCCAGACCATCGGCCGCGCCGCGCGCAACGTCTCCGGCCAGGTCCACATGTACGCCGACAAGATCACACCGGCGATGGAGCGGGCCATCGAGGAGACCAACCGCCGCCGCGAGAAGCAGATCGCCTACAACAAGGAGCGGGGCATCGACCCGCAGCCCCTCCGCAAGAAGATCAACGACATCGTGGCGCAGATCGCCCGCGAGGACGTCGACACCGAGCAGCTCCTCGGCACGGGGTACCGCAACATGAAGGACGGCAAGGGCGCCAAGGCCCCCGTGCCCTCCCTCGGCAAGGCGGCCGGCGCCAAGGCCGCCAAGGGCAAGGCCAAGCAGACGGTGCCGACCGACCGTCCCGCGGCGGATCTCGCCGAGCAGATCGAGGAGCTGACGGAGCGTATGCGCGCCGCCGCCGCGGACCTTCAGTTCGAGATCGCCGCCCGGCTGCGCGACGAGGTCTCCGAGATGAAGAAGGAACTGCGTCAGATGAAGGAAGCGGGCTTGGCCTGACGGCTCGTCGGCGGACGTCGTCCGGGCCCCTCCGCACGCGCTGTGTTGCAAGACCGACACAAAGTACGGGCCGGGGTACGGCACTGTCAGTGGCCCTGCGTAGGGTGCTCATCAACCGCGGATTCCGCGGCAACAGGGGAAAGCACGAGAGGGGAATCAGCGCGTGACCGTCAACATGACCAAGGGTCAGGCCATCAGTCTGGAGAAGAACGACGGAGGCAGCCTGTCCGCGGTCCGTATGGGTCTCGGCTGGCAGGCGGCTCCCCGGCGCGGCCTGTTCGGTTCGCGCACGCGGGAGATCGACCTGGACGCCTCCGCCGTCCTGTTCGCGGACAAGCAGCCGGTCGACGTCGTCTTCTTCCGCCACCTGGTGAGCGACGACGGCTCCGTGCGCCACACCGGCGACAACCTCGTCGGCGGCGCGGGCCAGGGCGGTGACGACGAGTCCATCCTCGTCGACCTGCAGCGCGTCCCGGTCCACATCGACCAGATCGTCTTCACCGTGAACTCCTTCACCGGGCAGACCTTCCAGGAGGTGCAGAACGCGTTCTGCCGCCTGGTCGACGAGACCAACGGCCAGGAGCTCGCCCGGTACACGCTCGCGGGCGGCGGCGCCTACACCGCCCAGGTCATGGCGAAGGTGCACCGCTCGGGTGCGGGCTGGACCATGACGGCCCTCGGTAACCCGGCCAACGGCCGCACCTTCCAGGACCTGATGCCGGCGATCCTGCCGCTTCTCTAGTCTCCGGCGCGGCCGGCGAGCGGCACACGACACGACACACCAGCGACACAGGGGGACGAAGGCGATGACGGCCGAGCTGGTGCGGGGGCAGAACCACCCGCTTACCCAGGCCCGTCTCGAGGTCCGGGTCTCGGCCGGCAAGCCGATCGTGGCGGCGGCCACGCTCAGCGACGAGAACGGCAAGATTCGCGGCGTCGAATGGGTGGCCCATCCGGGCACACCCACCCTGCCCGGTCTCGAGGTCTCCCGGCAGGCGGCCGCCGACCACCGTCTCGCGGTGGACCTGGACGCCATGCCGGAGGCCGTGCATCGCGTCAGTGTGCTGCTCGCCCTGCCCATGGGAGTCGGCGGCCCGGTCCGGTTCGGCGCCGTCGCCGCCCCCTTCGTCGCGGTCACCGGCCTCGACGGAACCGAGGTCGCCAGCTACACGATCACCGGCCTGGAAGCCGAGTCGGCGGTCGTCGCCCTGGAGCTCTACCGCAGACAGGGCGCCTGGAAGGTGCGCGCCGTCGGCCAGGGGTACGCCGGCGGTCTCGCCGAGCTCTTCACCGGTCAGGGTCTGGCCGAGGCCCAGCGGCTGGCGACCGGCATCAACGAGGCGGTGGCCCAGGGCCTGGCCCGCTCGGTGCAGGCGCCGCAGACGCGCACCGCGGACGGCGACCGCAGCCGCCGGACGACCGCACCCGCACCCGGTCCCGACCACGGCGGCCCCGTACCCCAGCCCACGAGCGGTCACCCGGTGCCCGACGGCGCGTCCCCGTACGCGGCGCAGGGCGCGCAGCCCGCCCCTCCGGCGGGTCCGTCCGCAGGCACCCAGCCGTCCGCGCCCACCGCGGGCGGCACGATCGACTACAGCCACCCGGGCCGGCACACCGGCGCCCCGCCGCCGCCCCCGCCGACCGCGCCCCCGGCCCAGCCGGGCCGGCCCGCGCAGCCCGTGGCGGGCGACGCGACCGGCTGGTCCATGGACGAGCGGCTCTACAACCAGGTCTGGGGCATGTTCGAGGACCTGGCCCGCTCCACGGCGGCCTACCGCAGCGCCGTCGACTTCGCCGACTCCCGCATGGAGAAGGAGCTCGACCAGGTCCTGTCCGACCCCCGCAGCAGGATCGGCGGGCAGGGCGACGCCGCGCGGGAGGCGGCCCGCGCCAAGCACGCCCAGCTCGTCGACCAGGCCCGGCAGGCCCTCGACCGGGACCTCGCCCAGCTCGGCGCCGAGGCCGACGTCGTGGAGCCCGCGCTGCCGCCGGCCTACGCGCGCTGGGACAACCCCGTCTGGCACGCCTACCGGGTGCCGATGGAGATCCCGATGGCCGTGCGCCTGGGCGACCTCTACCTGCCCGAGAGCGACCCGCTGCGCATCCCGATGCTGGTCCGCCTGCCGCTCGAACGCGGACTGTGGATCGACAGCGGGCGTGCCGGAATGCTCGACGACACCTTCGCCGACGCCCACGACCTGCGGCGCCTCGGGATGGAGACCGCGGTGGCGCTCGCCGCCCGGCTGCTCGCCGTCTACCCGGCGGGCGAGTTCACCGTGCACGTCATCGACCCGGCTGGGTCGGCGGCGCAGCAGCTCGTACCGCTGGTGCAGAACGGCGTGCTCGCGGGCCCGCCCGCCCTGGGCGCCGCCGGGGTCTCGGAGGTCCTGGCGCGGCTGACGCAACGCGTCGACCTGGTGCAGATGGCCATACGCGGCGGCGTGGCCGACTCGCTGCCGCGCGACCTGGACACGGCCGAGCAACTGCTGGTCGTCAACGACTTCCCGCACGGCTTCGACGACCGCGCCGTGAACCAGCTGCGCTACCTGGCGGACGAGGGACCGGCCGTCGGCGTCCACCTGATGATGATCGCCGACCGCGAGGAGGCCGCCGGGTACGGCCCCCTGCTCGACCCGCTGTGGCGTTCGCTGCTGCGACTCACCCCGGTGCCCGACGATCACCTCGCCGACCCGTGGGTGGGTCACGCCTGGACCTACGAGCCGACGCTCGTGCCGCCCCACAGCCAGGTGCTGAACCAGGTTCTCGCGCAGGTCGCGCAGGCCCGCCGTGCGTGGAAGCGCTGACCGTCAAGACAAGCATCAAGCGTGAGCAAAGCGCGCTGACCAGCGACTTTGGAACATTCTTTACCGATCTCTTTACCTTTCCTTGGTGATCGGGGTACTGTCTTCCGTACGGAGGGGAGTACTCCCTGCCTGCTGCGGCGTTCCCGTCAATACGGATCCGGCCAGATCCCGGGGCGCCGGCCCAGAGCGATGTCACTGGGTGGAAGAGACCTCCGGCAGCGACGACGCTGACATTTGCCGTTCACGTACTGCCGGAGGCGCAGTGGATGTCTCGACGACCCTGTGGGTCCTGACCATCGTGGGCCTCGCCGCCCTGATCACGGTCGACTTCTTCATCGGCCGCAAACCGCACGACGTGTCCCTCAAGGAAGCCGGGATCTGGACGGCCGTCTGGATCACTCTCGCCGGGCTCTTCGGCCTCGGCCTGCTCGTCTTCGGCGGCGGCGGGCCCGCCGGAGAGTTCTTCGCGGGCTTCATCACCGAGAAGTCGCTGAGCGTCGACAACCTCTTCGTCTTCGTCCTGATCATGGCGAAGTTCGCCGTGCCCTCGCAGTACCAGCAGCGGGTGCTGCTCATCGGCGTGCTCATAGCCCTGGTCCTGCGGGCGGTCTTCATCGCCGCGGGAGCCGCGATCGTCACCAGCTTCTCGTGGGTGTTCTACCTCTTCGGCGCCTTCCTGATCTGGACCGCCTGGAAGCTGGTCAAGGAGGCCCGGGCCGAGGAGGAGGACGAGGAGTACGAGGAGAACAAGCTGCTCAAGGCAGTCGAGCGCCGATTCGGCGTCGCCGACCGCTACCACGGCACCAAGCTGTGGATCCGGCAGAACGGCAAGCGGGTCATGACCCCGATG
Organism: Streptomyces sp. NPDC031340; assembly: GCF_055569945.1. Lineage (NCBI taxonomy): Bacteria > Bacillati > Actinomycetota > Actinomycetes > Kitasatosporales > Streptomycetaceae > Streptomyces > Streptomyces sp. NPDC031340. The sequence goes on along the minus strand of NZ_JBVIIE010000004.1, from coordinate 57,303 downwards.
CTGGTCGTGATGCTGGCGATCGGCACCACCGACATCCTGTTCGCGCTCGACTCCATCCCCGCGATCTTCGGGCTGACCCAGGACCCGTACATCGTGTTCACCGCAAACGCGTTCGCGCTGATGGGTCTGCGGCAGCTGTACTTCCTCATCGGCGGCCTGCTGAAGAAGCTGGTCCACCTCAGCTACGGCCTGTCGGTCATCCTCGGCTTCATCGGCGTCAAGCTGGTCCTGCACGCGCTGCACGAGTCCGGCGTCCACGTCCCGGAGATCTCCATACCGGTCTCCCTCGGCGTGATCTGCTCGGTCCTCCTGGTCACCACGCTCACCAGCCTCAGGGCGTCCAGGAAGCAGGCGGAGGCCGAGACGGCGCCCTCCGAGAGCGAAGACGCCGCGAAGGACAGCGTCCAGGCCTGACCACGGCGGAGGCCGAACGACGACCACCGGGAGCACCATGAGGAACATCGCCGACCCCCGCTCCCGGTGCTTCGTCCGGCCTGCTGAATCCGGAACGATCGTCGCATGATCACTCGACTCGGGTCGATCGCCACCCGGTGGACGTCTCTCGCGCCGGTGTTCGCGGTCGTGCTGCTGGCCCTCACCTGGGGGCGCGACCTGCCCGGCGTGATCGTCGCGCTGGTGACGCTCGTCCTCGCGGGCGCCGTCCTGGCCGCGGTGCACCACGCCGAGGTGGTCGCCCACCGGGTCGGCGAGCCCTTCGGCTCCCTCGTCCTGGCCGTCGCCGTCACCGTCATCGAGGTGGCCCTGATCGTCACCCTGATGGCAGACGGCGGCGACAAGGGCGCCACCCTGGCGCGGGACACCGTCTTCGCGGCCGTGATGATCACCTGCAACGGCATCGTCGGCGTCTGCCTCCTCGTCGCCTCGCTGCGCCACGGCACCGCGGTCTTCAACCCCGAAGGCACCGGCGCCGCCCTCGCGACCGTCGCCACCCTGGCCACCCTCAGCCTCGTGCTGCCGACCTTCACCACGAGCAAGCCGGGCCCGGAGTTCTCCGCCGTCCAGCTCACGTTCGCCGCTCTGTCCTCGCTCGTCCTGTACGGCCTGTTCGTCGCGACCCAGACCGTGCGGCACCGCGACTATTTCCTCCCCATCACCCGTCAGGGCGAGGTGATCACCGCCGACGACCACGCCGAGCTGCCGTCCGCCCGCACCGCCCTGATCAGCCTGGGACTGCTGGGCCTGGCCCTGATCGGTGTGGTCGGGCTCGCCAAGGGCGTCTCGCCCACCATCGAGTCCGGAGTGGAGGCCGCCGGACTGCCCCACGCGGTCGTCGGCGTGATCATCGCGATGCTGGTGCTGCTCCCCGAGACGATCGCCGCCCTGCGCTCCGCCCGCCGCGATCGTGTGCAGACCAGCCTCAACCTCGCCCTCGGCTCGGCCATGGCCAGCATCGGGCTTACCATTCCCGCGGTCGCGCTGGCGTCCGTGTGGCTCTCCGGCCCGCTCGTGCTCGGCCTCGGCGCCACGCACATGGTGCTGCTCACCCTCACCGTGGTGGTGAGTTCGCTGACGGTGGTACCGGGCCGGGCGACCCCCCTGCAGGGCGGAGTCCACCTGGTGCTGTTCGCGGCCTACCTGGAGCTCGCGGTCAATCCATGACGGGTGCCGGGTCGCACCGTGCCGGGCGCACCGTGATAGACCGGGGCCGATCAGCCCGCCCCGCCCGCGACCGGAGGAACCGTGCCCCGCACCCTGGCCAACGCCCCGATCATGATTCTCAACGGACCCAACCTGAACCTTCTCGGTCAGCGGCAGCCGGAGATCTACGGCAAGGACACTCTGGCCGACGTCGAGGCACTGTGCGCCAGGACGGCGGCCGCGCACGGCGGCACCGTGGACTTCCGGCAGTCCAATCACGAGGGTCAACTGGTGGACTGGATCCATGAGGCGCGGCTCGGCCACTGCGGCATCGTGATCAACCCCGGCGCCTACTCGCACACGTCGGTCGCGATCCTGGACGCACTCAACACTTGCGACGGGCTGCCGGTGCTGGAGGTGCACATCTCCAACATCCACCAGCGCGAGTCCTTCCGGCACCACTCCTACGTCTCGCTGCGGGCCGACGGGGTCATCGCGGGATGCGGCGTGCAGGGGTACGTCTTCGGCGTGGAGCGCGTCGCGGCGCTGGTGGGGGCGGCGCAGGCCCAGGTGTGAGCGCCCGCCCCCGGGGCGTTCGCCCCGAGGGCGTCCGGTCCTTACAGCCGGCCCGCCTCCACGATCCGCCGCAGGAAACGCCGGGTGCGTTCCCGCTGCGGGTCGCCGAAGACCTGCTCGGCCGTGCCGCGCTCCAGGACCACGCCTCCGTCCAGAAAACACACCTGGTCGGCGACGTCCCGGGCGAAGCCCATCTCGTGCGTGGCCAGCACCATGGTCATGCCGTCCTCCTTCAGGTCGCGCACGACCGTCAGGACCTCGCCGACGAGTTCCGGGTCGAGAGCGGCGGTGATCTCGTCGAGCAGCAGCAGACGCGGGCGTACGGCGAGGGCGCGGACGATCGCCACACGCTGCTGCTGGCCGCCGCTGAGCCGGTCCGGGTAGGCGTCCGCCCGGTCGCCGAGCCCGAGCCGCTCCAGCAGCTCCCTGGCCCGCTGCTCGGCCTCCTCCCGGGAGGCGCCGTGCACCCGGCGCGGGGCGAGCGTGATGTTCTCCAGCACGGTCATGTGCGGAAACAGGTTGTACGCCTGGAAGACGACGCCGATACGGCGGCGTACCGCGTCCTGGTCGGCGCGCGGGTCGGTGATCTCCTCGCCGTCCAGCCAGATCGCGCCGTCGTCGATCTCCTCCAGGAGGTTGGCGCAGCGCAGCAGCGTCGACTTGCCGGAGCCGGAGGCGCCGATCAGCGCGGTCACCGTGTGCGGGGCCACCTCCAGGTCGACGTCGCGCAGGACGACCGAGTCGCCGAAGGTCTTCCGGACGGACTCCATGCGCAGCACGGGCGTGTCGCTCACAGTGCTCCTCCCTGGGCTCGGCGGCGGTCCATCCGGGCCGTGACCCAGTCCGTGAACCGCGTCATCGGAATGGTCAGCGCCACGAAGAGCAGGCCCGCCACGATGTACGGCGTGTAGTTGAGGCTGCGGCCCACGATGATGTCCGCGGCCCGCACGGCGTCGATCGCGCCGCCGATGGAGACGAGCCCGGTGTCCTTCTGCAGCGACACCAGGTCGTTCAGCAGCGGCGGCACCTGACGGCGCACGGCCTGGGGGAGCACGACGTACCGCAGCGCCTGCCGGTTGGTCAGGCCGAGCGAGCGGGCCGCGGCACGCTGTGAGGGGTGGACGGACTCGATGCCGGCGCGGAACACCTCGGCCACGTACGCCGAGTACGTCAGCGTGAGCGCCGTACCGCCGAGCAGCACGGGATCCACGGTCACGCCCTGCAGACGCAGCGCGGGCACGCCGAGGACCACGATCATCAGGTTGATGATCAGCGGCAGTCCGCGGAAGAAGTCCGTGTACGCGGCGGCCAGCACCCGCAGCGGGAAGAACACCGGACCGCGCAGGGTGCGGGCGACGGCGATCAGCATGCCGAGGACCAGCACCGCCGCCCCGCAGACCAGCAGCAACCGGACGTTCAGCCACAGCCCTTCGAGGACCTTGGGAAACGCCTCGCGCGCGTACTGCGGATCGAAGAACGTCTCCTTGGTGCGCGGCCAGCCGGGCGCCCGGACGACGACCAGGTAGAGGACGAACCCGGTGACGAGGGTCGACAGCGCGGCGATCGCCGTCGCCCGGCGGGCCCGTGCGCGCTTGTGGCGCTCGCGCTCCAGCCGCCGCGGCGACGGCACGTACCCGTCGCGCCCGTCGTCCTTGCCGGAGCCCTGGCCCGACTCCTCGCCCCACTCCTGCCCTGACTGCTGCTTCGCCACCGTCACTTGAGCACCGGGGCGTCGACGGCCTCGGAGAGCCACTGCTTCTCGATCCCCGCCAGCGTGCCGTCCTCGCGCAGCGCGTCGACGGCGCGGCTCACGCACGAGGTGAGCGCGCTGCCCTTGTCGAGGACGAGTCCGAACTGCTCCGGCGTGCCGCCCTGGTTCTCGAACTGGCCCACGATCTTCGCGTCGGTGACCTCCGCGGCCGTGATGTAGAAGGCGGTCGGCAGGTCGGTGACGATGGCGTCGACCTGGCCGTTCTTCAGGGCGGACTTGGCCTGGTCGGTCTTGGCGAAGACGGCGGCCTGCTGCTTCGGCTTCACCACGTCGGTGATGTAGTCGAGGCTGGTGGTGCCGACCTGCGCGCCGAGCTTGAGACCCCTGAGGTCCGCGACGCCGGTCGCCTTCGTGGCCTTGGTGCCCTTCAGCGCGATGACGGCCTGGCGCACGTCGTAGTAGCCGGAGGAGAAGTCCACGGCCTTCTTGCGTTCGGCGCTGATCGACACCTGGTTGATGTCGAAGTCGAAGGTCTTCACGCCGGGCGCGAAGGCCTTGTTGAACGGCACGCTCTGCCAGACGACGGCGCTCTTGCCGTAGCCCAGCTGCTTCGCCACGGCGTAGGCGACCGCCGACTCGAAGCCCTGGCCGTTGGCGGGCTCGTCGTCCTTGAACCACGGCTCGTACGCCGGCTTGTCGGTGGCGATCGTCAGCTTGCCGGACGTCTTGGTGGCCAGCTCACCCTTGGCGCACGTGCTCCCGGCCGACCCGGACGGCGAGGCGGCGGCCTTGTCCTCCGGCTGCGGAGCACAGCCGACGGCGGTGGCGAGCAGGGCGATGGTGGCGGCGGCGACGGCGCGGTGCAGCGCGCGAGGGGCAGGATGCATGGCGGGAGATTGGCAGCCCACCGTCCCGTTTGTCGAGGTCATGGCGGCAACTGTCCGCATGATGGGAATGCGTGTTTCATTTTTGTGAACAGCGTCGGGGGACGCCCGGGCCGCCGGCCGAGGGCGGGATCGGGAGGCCGGCGGCCCGTACCGCGCAGGAGCCGTCATCCTGAGCGGGGCGGCTTCCAGTTGACTGCGCGACGAGGCGGACCGCGAGCGCGCGTAAGGCGCCGGTGTGTGCGAAGGGTTCACACGGGGCGCGCACGGATGGGCGTCAGGCGGGCGTGCGGGAGTGTGCGCGGGGCGTGGCGCCGTGTGCTGTGCGCCGCCGCGGTGTGACGCTTCCGGCGCCCCGGACGCTGTAGGGCATGACTCCCCATGGGTCAACGGCCCGTCCTCACCGAGGCGGCAAGCGGGCCGACGCGGCAGGGGCGGCAGGTCACAGGACCCGACCGCCCCTGTGTGCTGTCCGGGCCGGCTGCCGTATCGCCATGAGGCGCGGGCGGCCCGGTGCCGTCACCACCCGCGCGCGTGCCACTCCGGCAGATGCGGACGCTCGTCGCCCAGCGTCGTGTCGTTGCCGTGGCCCGGGTAGACCCAGGTCTCGTCCGGCAGCACCTCGAAGATCTTCGTCTCCACGTCGTGGATCAGACTGGCGAACGCCTTCGGGTCCTTGCGGGTGTTGCCCACGCCACCGGGGAACAGACAGTCGCCCGTGAACACGTGCGGGTGCCCGTGCGGGTCGTCGTAGACCAGGGCGATCGAGCCCGGCGTGTGGCCGACCAGGTGGCGCGCGGTGAGCTCCACCTGCCCCACCCGGATGACGTCGCCGTCGTCGACGAGGACGTCGGTCGGCACCGGGATGCCGTCGGCGTCGTCGCGGCCCGCGTACGTACGGGCGCCGGTGGCCTCGACGACCTCGGCCAGCGCCTGCCAGTGATCGCCGTGCTGGTGGGTGGTGACGACGGAGGCGATGCCGTCGTCACCGATCATCCCGAGCAGTGTGTCGGCGTCGTTCGCCGCGTCGATCAGCAACTGTTCGTCGGTGGCCCGGCAGCGCAGCAGATAGGCGTTGTTGTTCATCGGGCCGACCGCGATCTTGGTGATCATCAGGTCCTTCAGCTCGTGCACGTCCGCCGGGCCGCCGACCGTCACCTGTCCGCTGTACGTCATGCCGGTCAGCCTATAGCGGGGGACCGGCGCGGGGTCCCCCGCCATGGGCCGCCGGCCCGGGGCGTCGGCCGTCAGAGCGGAGGCAGTGCCGGCAGCGCACCGCCCTCCACGGTGAGCGCGGAGCCGTCGCGGCGCCCGGAGAGCCAGCCGAGCAGGTCGGGCGCCGGGCCGGTGACGGTGATCTCCGGCTTCTCCGCCTCCCGGCCCGTGCTCCACGCGCGCGTGCCGTCGGTCAGGCGCGCGCTGGGCACGTCCGCACGGCCCGCGAACCGCTCGGCGAGGAAGGAGATCTCACGCTCCAGGAACTCCGCCGGCAGGTCCTCCAGCTCGTAGCCGATCCCGAGGTCCACGTGGTGCAGTTCCACCTCGACCCACCGCCGGAACGGCACCCGGGCCGCCGAGTCGGTGACGCCGTTGCGCAGCTCCACCGTCCGCGACCAGTCCGCCGGCACGGCGCTCGCCTCCTGGAAGCGGGCCGCGCTCTCGCGCACGTCGGAGAGGTGCACCCGCAGCGGGCGCGGCGCGTCCCGCTCGATGTCGGCGTCCCGGGAGTCGCCGGAGGCGTACATGGGGCGGCCCTCCATGACGTTCACCAGGGCGTCCGCGTTGCGGGCGAGGTGGGCCAGGATGTGGCCGAGGGTCCAGCCGGGCAGCCGCGACGGCCGGGCCGCCGCGGCGTCGTCCAGTTCGGCGGCCGCGCTGAGCAGCCGTTCGGTCGCGTCGTGCAGAGACACCAGGTCATGACCGTGATCAATCATGGTGCTGACCCTAGCTCCGCCACACCTTCGGGTGAAGCCGGTGAAGCAATGCCGGAAATCGAATGCACGTGCTATAGGGTCGGTTGTGGCGTCGGGCATGCTGGAAGTCCGGGGATTGTTATGCGTCCCGAGAATCCGACCCGGCGTTGTCAGTGGCTCCCCCTAGTCTGAGAAGGACGGGGGCCCCGCCCCTGTCACTTCTCTCAAGAAAGGTGCGGACCGGCGTGGCCGACCGTCTCATCGTCCGTGGCGCGCGCGAGCACAACCTGAAGAACGTGTCGCTCGACCTGCCCCGGGACTCGCTCATCGTCTTCACGGGCCTGTCCGGGTCGGGCAAGTCCTCCCTGGCCTTCGACACCATCTTCGCCGAGGGCCAGCGGCGCTACGTGGAGTCGCTCTCCTCGTACGCCCGCCAGTTCCTCGGCCAGATGGACAAGCCGGACGTCGACTTCATCGAGGGCCTGTCCCCGGCGGTCTCCATCGACCAGAAGTCGACCTCGCGCAACCCGCGCTCGACGGTCGGCACCATCACCGAGGTCTACGACTACCTGCGCCTGCTCTTCGCGCGCATCGGCAAGCCGCACTGCCCGGAGTGCGGCCGCCCGATCTCGCGCCAGTCGCCGCAGGCCATCGTCGACAGGGTGCTGGAGCTGCCGGAGGGGAGCCGCTTCCAGGTGCTCTCGCCGCTGGTGCGCGAGCGCAAGGGCGAGTTCGTGGACCTCTTCGCCGACCTCCAGACCAAGGGCTACAGCCGTGCGCGCGTGGACGGCGAGACCGTCCAGCTGTCCAGCCCGCCCACGCTGAAGAAGCAGGAGAAGCACACCATCGAGGTGGTCGTCGACCGCCTCACGGTGAAGGCGAGCGCCAAGCGCCGCCTCACCGACTCCGTGGAGACCGCGCTCAGCCTCTCCGGCGGCATGGTCGTGCTGGACTTCGTCGACCTGCCCGAGGACGACCCCGAGCGTGAGCGCATGTACTCGGAGCACCTGTACTGCGCCTACGACGACCTGTCCTTCGAGGAACTGGAGCCGCGCTCCTTCTCCTTCAACTCGCCCTTCGGCGCCTGTCCCGAGTGCACCGGCATCGGCACGCGCATGGAGGTCGACCCCGAGCTGATCGTTCCGGACGAGGACAAGTCGCTCGACGAGGGAGCCATCCACCCCTGGTCGCACGGCCACACCAAGGACTACTTCGACCGCCTGATCGGAGCCCTCGCGGACGCGCTGGGATTCCGGACCGACATCCCCTTCGCGGGGCTGCCGCAGCGCGCCAGGAAGGCGCTGCTGTACGGCCACAAGACGCAGATCGAGGTCCGCTACCGCAACCGGTACGGACGCGAGCGCGTGTACACGACGCCCTTCGAAGGCGCGGTCCCGTTCGTCAAGCGCCGGCACGGCGAGGCGGAGAGCGACGCCAGCCGGGAGCGCTTCGAGGGCTACATGCGCGAGGTGCCCTGCCCGACCTGTGAGGGCACGCGCCTGAAGCCGGTCGTCCTCGCGGTCACGATCATGGGCAAGTCGATCGCGGAGGTCTCCGCGATGTCGATCAGCGACTGCGCGGACTTCCTGGGCGAACTGAAGCTCAGCGCGCGCGACAAGAAGATCGCCGAGCGCGTCCTGAAGGAGGTCAACGAACGGCTGCGGTTCCTGGTCGACGTCGGCCTGGACTACCTCTCCCTCAACCGCGCGGCCGGCACGCTCTCCGGCGGCGAGGCCCAGCGCATCCGCCTGGCCACCCAGATCGGCTCCGGTCTCGTCGGCGTGCTGTACGTCCTCGACGAGCCGTCCATCGGCCTGCACCAGCGCGACAACCACCGGCTCATCGAGACCCTGGTCCGGCTGCGCGACATGGGCAACACCCTCATCGTGGTCGAGCACGACGAGGACACCATCAAGGTCGCCGACTGGATCGTCGACATCGGTCCCGGCGCGGGCGAGCACGGCGGCAAGGTCGTGCACAGCGGCTCCCTGAAGGAACTGCTGGCCAACGACGAGTCGCAGACCGGCCAGTACCTGGCGGGCCGGAAGTCCATCCCGCTGCCGGACATCCGCCGCCCGCACGACCCGTCCCGCCGGCTCACGGTGCACGGCGCCCGCGAGAACAACCTCCAGGACATCGACGTGTCCTTCCCGCTGGGCGTGTTCACCGCGGTCACCGGCGTCTCCGGCTCCGGCAAGTCGACGCTGGTCAACGACATCCTGTACACGCACCTGGCCCGTGAGCTGAACGGCGCGCGGAGCGTCCCCGGACGGCACACGCGCGTGGACGGCGACGACCTCGTCGACAAGGTCGTGCACGTCGACCAGTCGCCCATCGGTCGCACCCCGCGGTCCAACCCGGCGACGTACACCGGCGTCTTCGACCACATCCGCAGGCTGTTCGCGGAGACCACCGAGGCCAAGGTGCGCGGGTACCAGCCCGGCCGCTTCTCCTTCAACGTCAAGGGCGGCCGCTGCGAGAACTGCGCGGGCGACGGCACGATCAAGATCGAGATGAACTTCCTCCCGGACGTGTACGTCCCGTGCGAGGTCTGCCACGGCGCCCGCTACAACCGGGAGACCCTGGAGGTCCACTACAAGGGCAAGTCCATCGCCGAGGTCCTGAACATGCCGATCGAAGAGGCGATGCACTTCTTCGAGGCCGTCCCGGCGATCAACCGCCACCTCAGGACGCTCAACGACGTCGGTCTCGGCTACGTCCGGCTCGGGCAGGCCGCGACCACCCTGTCGGGCGGTGAGGCGCAGCGCGTGAAGCTCGCCAGCGAGCTGCAGAAGCGCTCCACCGGGCGCACCGTCTACGTCCTGGACGAGCCGACCACCGGTCTGCACTTCGAGGACATCAGCAAGCTGCTCAAGGTGCTCTCCGGCCTGGTCGACAAGGGCAACACGGTCATCGTCATCGAGCACAACCTCGACGTGATCAAGACCGCCGACTGGGTCGTCGACATGGGACCCGAGGGCGGCGCCGGCGGCGGACTCGTCGTCGCCGAGGGCACGCCCGAGGAAGTCGCCGGGGTCCCGGCCAGCCACACCGGCAAGTTCCTCCGGGAGGTCCTCGGCGCCGACCGGATCAGCGACGCGGCCTCGGTGAAGGCACCCCGCAAGTCGACGGCGAAGAAGGCGGTCGCGGCCAGGACGGCGGCGAAGAAGACGGCGGCGACCGGTACCGCCGACAGCACGGCCGCCAAGAGCACGGCCGGCAAGAAGGCGGCGCCCGCGAAGAAGACCACGCGGGCCCGGAAGGCCTGACGCCGTCAGGACCGGCGAACGTCAGACGGGCGGACGTCAGGACCGACCGGCGGACGTCAGGACTGACTGACGTGAAAACCGAACAGCCGCGGCGCCCCACGGACGCAGACAACCCGTCCGTGGGGCGCCGCGCGTCGTCGGCGGCCCGGCCGCTACGCCTGGCCCGCGCCCGGCGGGTCCGCCCGCGCCGCTACGCCTCGTTCACTTCCCCCGCGTACGGCGGCTCGGCGCCCGCCCGGGAGCAGGTCACCGCCGCCGCGCGCGCCGCGAACCGCAGCAGCCGCTCCCAGTCGTCCGCCCCCAGACCCGCCAGGGCCCGCCCGGACAGGGCGTCCCGGGCGGACAGCCCGTGCAGCAGGGCCGCGTTCACCGTGTCGCCGGCGCCGATGGTGTCCACGACGTCGACCTCCTCACCCGGCACCGAGTACTCGCCGCCGTCCCGGACGAAGGCGGTCAGGCCGTCGCCGCCACGGGTGATCACGACGGCCGCGGGACCCGCGGCCAGCCACTCGCGCGGGGAGCCGCCGAGCCACCGGGCGTCCTCCTCGGACAGTTTGAGCAGCGACACCGAGGGCAGCCAGCGCAGGAAACGGGCACGGTAGGCGTCCGCGTCCGGGATCAGCCCGGCCCGGATGTTGGGGTCGAGCGTGGTGAACACCCCCTGAGCGGCCGCGCTCCGCATCAGCTCCTCGTAGGCGCTCGCGCCCGGCTCCAGGACCAGCGAACAGGTGCCGAAGGACACGGCCCGCGTCCCGGCCGGGAGCGCCGGGGGCGTCGCGAACAGCCGGTCGGCGGTGCCCTCGACGTAGAAGGAGTAGGCGGCGGAGCCGTGCTCGTCGATCGTGGCGGCCGCGAGGGTGGTCGGTTCCGGGCCGCGCTGCACGACGGAGACGTCCACGCCCGCCGCCCGCAGCCCGTCGAGCAGCGCCTCGCCGAAGGAGTCGTAGGAGGTACGGGAGCAGAAGGCCGTGGGGGAGCCGAGCCGGCCGAGGGCCACGGCGGTGTTGTACGGCCCGCCGCCGGGCACCGGCCGCAGGGCGGCGAGGGCACCCGTGCCCTGCGGTACCAGGTCGATCAGAGCCTCACCGGCGACGACGATCACGAGACGGTTCCTTCCTCGGACTGCGTGGTTCGGACGACCGCTGCGCTGTGCGGGCCGCGCTCCCGGCGGGCCGCCGGGAAGACGGCCGTCGGGCGGCCGCGTATCCCATCCGAAGGGACGTGTGAACGCTCGCACAAGCGCTCAGGCGTCCGGTCAAGACGGCCACGCCCGGCCCGGGCCCGCCGCCGAGCCCGGCGCGGCGCCCCGGTATCGTGCGGTTTGCACAGCCCCTCATCAGTGGAGATGCTCATGCCCGGCCGTCCCTCCCCGAGCCGTCGTACCGTCCTGCGGGGAGCCGCCGTCGCTCCCGTGGCGGGGCTCGGCCTCACCGCGTGCTCCCTGGCCGGCGGCACCACCACCTCCGCCGTGCCGACCGCGCCCGTCGACCTCGGCGCCGAGAGCGAGATCGCCGAGGGGAGCGCCAAGCTGTACCAGGACCACAACGTCGTGGTCAGCCGGGCCGCGGACGGCTCGCTGAAGGCGTACAGCACGATCTGCACGCACGCGCGGTGTGCGATCAGCACGCTGCAGGGGACGAAGCTGATCTGCCCGTGCCACGGCAGCGAGTTCGACGCCACCACCGGCAAGGTGCTGCGCTCCCCGGCCGGTGCGCCGCTCGACGAGCTGCCGGTGCGGGCCGAGAAGGGCAGGATCGTCGCCGGTCCGCAGGCCTGAGCCGCCGCACGCCTCATCCGCCGCACGCCTCATCCGCCGCACGCCTCCGCACGCTTCATCCGCCGCAGGCCTGAGCCGCCGCAGGTCTGAGTCGCCGCGCGCCTCATCGGCCGCCGGAGTCACCGGACCGGGGGCGGCTCACTCCCACTCCCAGCCGATCCCCACGAGTCCCGTCCGCACCCGCGGCTCCACGAGGTGGACCGAGTGGTGCCGGCCGCTGAGGGCGAGGTCCTGGCGGCCGCTGCGGGGCGCCGCGGCCGAGTGCTGCGCGAAGCGGTGGCAGCGCACCGGCAGCGCCCGCTCGTCGAAACGCACCTGGAGGGCGTACTGCCCGCCGGCCGGCCCGAAGACGCGGACGTACTCGCGCGACACCCCCGCGGTGCCGTCCTCGACGCCGTACCGGAAGAGGAAGGTGTCCCCGGCCCGCAGCCGCGTGTCGAAGAGCAGCTCCGCCACGAGCACGCCGGTCTCCGCGTGCGTCCGCACCCGTCCGGTGCGGCAGTTCTCCAGCGCCCGCACGCCCATGCGCTCCGGCACGCACCCGGGATCGCCGTGGTGCACGGCCACGAACCGGTCGACGCCGTCCCGGTGGGCGCGCACTATGTGGTGCGACTCGCGTCCCGCCAGTTCACGGCGCGCCCCGACCCGTATCCGCTCGTGGTGGCCGAGGGTGTGCAGTCCGCCGTCGGGGGGCAGGCCCAGCTCGGCCAGCAGTCGGTCCAGGACGCCCGACGCCTCCGCCGGGGAGCGGTAGGAGCGGCCGTCGGGCCGCTGTCCGGAAGGCCCGTCCCCCTCGGGTGAGAGCAGCCTGATCAGGGACTCCTCCGGCAGCTGCAGGATCTCCTCCAGTGCCCGTACCGCGCGCAGGGACTCGGGCCGCTGCGGGCGCCGGGCGCCCTGCTGCCAGTAACTCAGGCTCGTCACGCCGACCTTGACCCCGTACCGCGACAGATGGTGCTGCACCCGTTGCAGCGGCAGTCCACGGGCGGCGATCGCGGCGCGCAGCGCGACGTGGAAGGGGCCGCCCCGCAGGGCCGTGGCCAGTTCCGCGGTGGCGACGGCGGCGATGTCCGCGTGCTGTGTGGCGTGCGGCATGCAGGGGCCTTTCTGTGAAAGCTCGCTTCGGCTGGTCAGACCGGTTCGCGCCGCCGCGGGGCATCCGTCCGCGTCCGGGCGTCTTCACATCCGTAGGCCCTGGTTCACGGCCCCGGATTCCCCCGCATTGAAGCGTGTCGGCCAAGTCCCGACAACACCTGGAGCCGGACGGCGTCGTACTCCTGGCCGAGACGCGACCGGGCGCCGGGGGACAGCGGCCCGTCCCTGTCCTGGGACCTTCGGGAACGGCCCCGCTCCCGGGCCGGGACGACCGGAGAACGGCCCTCCCGCGACAGCGCGGAAGACGGTCCCCCGGGGTCCCCCGGCGTTGTCCACAGGCTCGCCGCGCTGTCACCCCACGCCAGTAGGGTGTGAGACATGGCCGACCCCTCCAGCTACCGCCCCCGTCCGGGACAGATCCCGGACTCTCCCGGGGTGTACAGGTTCCGCGACGAGCACCGCCGGGTGATCTACGTCGGAAAGGCGAAGAGCCTGCGCCAGCGCCTGGCGAACTACTTCCAGGACCTGGCGAACCTGCACCCGCGCACCCGGTCGATGGTCACCACGGCCGCGTCGGTGGAGTGGACGGTGGTGTCCACCGAGGTCGAGGCGCTGCAGCTGGAGTACTCCTGGATCAAGGAGTTCGACCCCCGGTTCAACGTCAAGTACCGCGACGACAAGAGCTACCCGTACCTCGCGGTGACGATGAACGAGGAGTACCCGCGCGTGCAGGTGATGCGCGGTCACAAGAAGAAGGGCGTGCGGTACTTCGGCCCGTACTCGCACGCGTGGGCGATCCGCGACACCGTCGACCTCCTGCTGCGCGTCTTCCCGGTCCGCACCTGCTCGGCCGGCGTCTTCAAGAACGCCGCCCGCACCGGCCGGCCCTGCCTGCTCGGCTACATCGGCAAGTGCTCCGCGCCCTGCGTGGGCCGGGTCTCCGCCGAGGAGCACCGCGAACTGGCCGAGGAATTCAGCGACTTCATGGCCGGCCGCACCGGCACCTACCTCCGCCGCCTGGAGCAGCGGATGCGGGAGGCGGCCGAGGAGATGGAGTACGAGCGGGCGGCCCGCCTGCGCGACGACATCGAGGCCCTGAAGAAGGCCATGGAGAAGAACGCCGTCGTGCTCGCCGACGCGACCGACGCCGACCTGATCGCCGTCGCGGAGGACGAGCTGGAGGCGGCCGTCCAGATCTTCCACGTGCGTGGCGGACGCGTGCGCGGCCAGCGCGGCTGGGTGACCGACAAGGTCGAGGAGATCACCACCGGCGCCCTCGTCGAACACGCCCTGCAGCAGCTCTACGGCGAGGAGAGCGGCGACGCGGTCCCCAAGGAGGTCCTGGTCCCCGCCCTGCCCGACCCGGTGGAACCCGTCCAGGAGTGGCTCGCCGGGCGGCGCGGCTCGGGCGTCTCGCTGCGCATCCCGCAGCGCGGCGACAAGAGGGCCCTGATGGAGACCGTGGAGCGCAACGCCCAGCAGGCGCTCGTGCTGCACAAGACCAGGCGCGCCTCCGACCTCACCACCCGCTCGCGCGCCCTGGAGGAGATCGCCGAAGCCCTCGACCTGGACAGCGCCCCCCTGAGGATCGAGTGCTACGACATCTCGCACCTCCAGGGCGACGACGTGGTGGCCTCCATGGTCGTCTTCGAGGACGGCCTGCAGCGCAAGAGCGAGTACCGCCGCTTCCAGATCAAGGGCTTCGAGGGGCAGGACGACGTCCGCTCCATGCACGAGGTGATCAGCCGCCGCTTCCGGCGCTACCTCGCCGAGAAGGAGCGGACGGGCGAGTGGGCGGACGGCGAGAACCCGGACGCGGACGGCCCCGGCAACGGCGACAGCAACGGCTCCGGCAGCGGTCCCGGCAACGGCCTCACCGAGGACGACGGCCGCCCCAGGAAGTTCGCCTACCCGCCCCAACTGGTCGTGGTCGACGGCGGGCAGCCACAGGTCGCCGCCGCCAAGAAGGCTCTCGACGAGCTCGGCATCGACGACGTGGCCGTGTGCGGCCTCGCCAAGCGCCTGGAGGAGGTCTGGCTGCCGGACCAGGACGACCCGGTGGTCCTGCCACGCACCAGCGAGGGCCTCTACCTGCTGCAGCGCGTCCGCGACGAGGCCCACCGGTTCGCCATCACCTACCAGCGCACCAAGCGCGCCAAGCGGTTCCGCGCGAGCCCGCTGGACGACGTGCCGGGCCTCGGTGACACCCGCAGGCAGGCGCTGCTGAAACACTTCGGTTCGCTGAAGAAGCTGCGCTCGGCCACCATCGACCAGATCTGCGAGGTGCCGGGCATAGGCCGCAAGACGGCCGAGACCATCGCCGTGGCCCTCGCCCAGACCGCTCCGGCCGCACCCGCCGTGAACACGGCGACCGGAGAGATCATGGAGGAGGAACCCGGCACCATGGGTTCCGGGGAACCCGTGACGACGGGGGCACCCGACGAGCGACGGGGGCAGGAGACATGAACGAGAACGAGCACGGACGACAAGACCGGACCGGAGACGGAGCACAGGTGAGTACGGGCACGACCATCGAGGCGGCCGGGGTCCCCGACGCCGCGATCCCCGAGCTGGTGATCATCTCCGGCATGTCCGGAGCCGGGCGGTCGACGGCGGCCAAGTGCCTGGAGGACCTCGGCTGGTTCGTCGTGGACAACCTGCCGCCCGCGCTGATCCCCACCATGGTGGAGCTCGGCGCCCGCTCCCAGGGCAACGTGGCACGCATCGCGGTCGTCGTCGACGTCCGCGGCCGGCGCTTCTTCGACAACCTCCGCGAGTCGCTCGCGGACCTTGAGGCCAGACACGTCACCCGGCGGATCGTCTTCCTGGAGTCCTCCGACGAGGCACTGGTGCGCCGCTTCGAGTCGGTGCGCCGCCCGCACCCGCTCCAGGGCGACGGACGCATCGTCGACGGCATCGCCGCCGAGCGCGAGCTGCTGCGCGAACTGCGCGGCGACGCCGACCTGGTCATCGACACCTCCAGCCTCAACGTGCACGAGCTGCGCGCCAAGATGGACGCCCAGTTCGCCGGCGAGGAGGAGCCCGAGCTGCGGGCCACCGTGATGTCCTTCGGCTTCAAGTACGGCCTTCCGGTCGACGCCGACCTGGTCGCGGACATGCGCTTCCTGCCCAACCCGCACTGGGTCCCGGAGCTGCGCCCCTTCACCGGCCTCAACGAGGAGGTCGCCGCGTACGTCTTCAACCAGCCCGGCGCGAAGGAGTTCCTCGACCGCTACGCCGAGCTGCTGCGGCTGATCGCGGCCGGGTACCGCCGCGAGGGCAAGCGCTACGTGACCATCGCCATCGGCTGCACCGGCGGCAAGCACCGCTCGGTCGCCACGTCGGAGAAGCTCGCCGCGCGTCTCGCGGCCGAGGGTGTGGAGACGGTGGTCGTGCACCGGGACATGGGACGGGAATGACGCAACGCTCTCTGCGGCTGAGCAGGCTGCGCAGGGCCGTGCCCGAGGGGCGCGGCGGCCGGCTGGTCGAGGCCCGTGGCGGCCGGCTGGTCGAGGCCCGCGGCGCCCGGCACCGCCGCCGCGGCGCACAGCCCAAGGTGGTCGCTCTCGGCGGCGGTATGGGCCTGTCCGCCTCGCTCGCCGCGCTGCGCCGGATCACCGGCGACCTCACCGCGGTCGTCACCGTGGCCGACGACGGCGGCTCCAGCGGGCGCCTGCGCGACGAGCTGGGCGTACTGCCGCCCGGCGACCTGCGCAAGGCGCTGGCCGCGCTGTGCGGCGACGACGACTGGGGCCAGACCTGGGCCCGGGTCATCCAGCACCGCTTCCACTCCCAGGGCGACCTGCACGACCACGCGGTCGGCAACCTGCTGATCGTCGCCCTGTGGGAACAGCTCGGCGACCACGTCCAGGCGCTGGACCTGGTCGGCAGACTGCTCGGTGCGCACGGGCGCGTGCTGCCCATGTCCGCCGTACCGCTGGAGCTGCAGGCGCTGGTCAAGGGCCACGACCCGGACCGGCCGGACCAGGTCGAGACCGTACGCGGTCAGGCGACCGTCGCCCTCACCCGCGGCGAGGTGCAGTCCGTGCACCTCGTACCGAACGACCCGCCCGCCGTCCCGGAGGCCGTGGAGGCGGTGCTGGACGCGGACTGGGTGGTGCTCGGCCCCGGTTCCTGGTTCTCGTCCGTCATCCCGCACCTGCTCGTCCCCGAGCTGCTGGACGCGCTCACCCAGACCAAGGCACGCCGGGTACTCTCACTGAACCTGGTGCCGCAGCCCGGAGAAACCGAAGGCTTCTCCCCGCAGCGTCATTTGGAGGTTTTGGGACGACACGCCCCTAAACTCGCCCTGGACGTGGTGCTGGCCGACGAGGCCGCCGTGCCCGACCGCGACGTACTCGTCGAGGCCGCCGAGCGGCTGGGGGCCGCGGTCGAGCTGGCGCCGGTGGCCCGGACGGACGGGACTCCAAGACATGACCCGGAGCTCCTCGCCGCCGCGTACGACCGTATTTTTCGGATGCATGGAAGGATCGGCCCATGGCGATGACGGCAGCGGTGAAGGATGAGATCTCCCGGCTCCCCGTCACCCGGACCTGCTGCAGGAAGGCGGAGGTCTCGGCCGTCCTGCGGTTCGCCGGCGGCCTCCACCTGGTGAGCGGGCGCATCGTGATCGAAGCGGAGCTGGACACCGCCATGGCGGCCCGCCGTCTCAAGCGGGACATCCTGGAGATCTTCGGCCACACCTCCGAGCTGATCGTGATGGCGCCGGGCGGACTGCGCCGCGGTTCGCGCTACGTCGTCCGGGTCGTCGCCGGCGGCGACCAGCTGGCCCGGCAGACCGGCCTGGTCGACGGCCGTGGCCGCCCGATCCGCGGCCTGCCCCCGCAGGTGGTGTCCGGCGCCACCTGCGACGCCGAGGCCGCCTGGCGCGGAGCCTTCCTGGCGCACGGCTCGCTCACCGAGCCCGGCCGTTCCTCCTCCCTGGAGGTGACCTGCCCGGGCCCCGAGGCCGCGCTCGCCCTGGTGGGCGCCGCCCGCCGGCTGTCGATCGCCGCGAAGGCCCGCGAGGTGCGCGGTGTCGACCGGGTCGTCGTCCGTGACGGTGATGCCATCGGCGCCCTGTTGACCCGGCTCGGCGCCCACGAGTCGGTGCTGGCCTGGGAAGAGCGCCGGATGCGCCGCGAGGTGCGCGCCACCGCCAACCGGCTCGCCAACTTCGACGACGCCAACCTGCGCCGCTCCGCCCGCGCGGCCGTCGCGGCCGGCGCCCGGGTGGCCCGCGCCCTGGAGATCCTCGGCGACGACGTCCCCGAGCACCTCGCCGCCGCCGGCCGGCTGCGCATGGAGCACAAGCAGGCCTCCCTGGAGGAACTGGGCGCCCTCGCCGACCCGCCGCTGACCAAGGACGCCGTGGCCGGCCGCATCCGCCGCCTGCTGGCGATGGCCGACAAGCGCGCCTCCGACCTCGGCGTCCCGGGCACGGAGTCGAGCCTCACCGAGGAGATGGCCGAAAACCTCGTGGGCTGACCACACCCGCGCCCGCTCTGCCGGTGCTCGCTGCGCGCCTGCCCTGCCGGTGCCCGTTGCGCCTGCCCGACCTGCCGGTGCCCGTTACCCGCGCCCGACCTGCCCGTCCCCGCTGCGCGCGGGCCTGGCGCCGGTTCCCGCCCGAGCGGCCCGCCCCCCGAGAGACCCGCTCGCCGTCGGCGTCGGAACGCCCGCGCCGGCACGCGCTCACCGGTTCCCGGCACTCTCGCGGGGGTCACCGCACCGCATCCGGCTCCCGCGTCTCAGGGGCGTCGGAGGCGGTGGCCATGACCCGGTCGACGGTGAGGATCGGCAGCACCGTCGCCACGCTGCCCACCACGCCGACCCACAGCGTGCCGACCACGCCGATCGCCGAGCCGAGCCACCCGGCCACCAGGGCCGCCGGCGGCATGCTCCCCCAGACGATGAAGCGGACGGAGGCGTTCATCCGGCCCAGGAGACGCGTGGGACACAGCGCCTGCCGCAGGCTGACCTGGGTCACGTTGAACAGCAGCGCACCCACGGTCATACCGAACTCCCCGACCAGCAGGACCGCCCCGGCGAAGACTTTGCCGTGCGGTGAGACGGCTGCCGCCACCGGGTTGGCGACGGTGAAGAGGGCCGCCATGAGCAGGCCGCACGACATCACGGCACCGGCGCTGAAACGCCGTCTGACCCGCGGCGCGAGCAGGGCGCCCACCACGCCCCCCGCGGCCCCGCAGGTCATGATGAGCCCGAGCACGAACGAGTCGAAGCCGATGGTGCGCATGACCAGGACGGGGACCAGGGTGGACACGAGGGTGGCGAAGAAGTTGGACACCCCCATGGAGACCGCCAGCCGCCGGACGACGGGCTGGTCCCGGACGAACCGCAGCCCCTCCCCGATGTCGGCGATGAGATGCCCGCGGGCCCCGGCCTCCTTCGGTGCCGGCCCGCGCTCACCGTCCTTCGTCACGCTGAGGGACAGGAAGCTGACCAGGTAGGCGAGCGCGTCGACGAGCATCACTACCGGTGCGCTGACGACCCGCATGAGCAGCCCGGCCAGCGCGGGCCCGCCCAGTGTGGCCACCTGCGCCGTGGCCTCGAGCCGGGCGTTGGCGGCCCCTATGTCGTCCTCCGGCACCAGGACGGGAACGTACGACTGGTAGGCGACGTCGAAGAAGACGCTCACCACGCCCACGACGACGGCGACGGCGTAGAGCACCTCGATGCGCAGGTCCCCGGTGAGCCAGAGGACCGGGACCACGAGGACGGTCAGGCAGCGTGTCAGAGCCGCCCCCATCATCGTCCGGCGCTTGAGCATCCGGTCCACCCAGGCGCCCGCGGGCAGGCCGATCACGAGGTAGCAGACGGTGGACGCCGCGGCCAGCACACCCACCTGCCGGGTGTTCGCGTCGAGCAGCCCGACGGCCGTCACGGACAGCCCGAGCGTGCCGATCCGGGTCCCGAACTGGGAGAGCGTCTGCCCGAACCAGAAGCGTCGGAAGTTCGTCGACGCCACGGAGTACGTGCTCACGACATCGTCATGAGGACCTCGACGGCCCCCTTCCCCCCTCGGTGTTCCGGAGCCTTCGGCGGCGGTGGCTCCGGCGTGCGAGCCGAACCTCGCGTTCATGGCTGACCGTCCGTGCCCGCGACCGCCCGCGACCGCCCGCGACCGCCCGCGACCGATGGAGATCGTCGACGAACGGCCGGCGAAAGTCATCAGGGTCTCGGGAGGTTGACCGGAAAACGCCCCGTGATCCCGTTGCCGAGAGGCGGTTCACGAGCCCGTCACCGGCGGTTCCCGCGCAGGCCGGACCGGCCCGGCCGGGCGGTCCGTACCTCTACTGACGGGTACGTCGCGACGTGCCGGGTATGGGGCAACTCGATGTCACCCGGAAGCCCTCGGGGAGGTAGGGTCGGGGGTGGTCGGGGACATCCCATACAGCTCGCCGGCACGTGCCGGCGTACCAACGAGGAGATCGGTTCGTGACGATCCGCGTAGGCATCAACGGCTTTGGCCGCATCGGTCGTAACTACTTCCGCGCGCTGCTGGAGCAGGGTGCAGACATCGAGATCGTGGCTGTCAACGACCTGGGTGACACCGCGACCACCGCACACCTCCTGAAGTACGACACCATCCTGGGCCGCCTCAAGCAGGAGGTCTCCCACACCGCCGACACCATCACCGTGGACGGCAAGACCATCAAGGTGCTCTCCGAGCGCGACCCCGCCGACATCCCGTGGGGCGAGCTGGGCGTCGACATCGTCATCGAGTCGACCGGCATCTTCACGAAGAAGGCCGACGCCGAGAAGCACATCGCCGGCGGCGCGAAGAAGGTCCTCATCTCGGCTCCGGCCAAGGAGGAGGACATCACCATCGTGATGGGCGTCAACCAGGACAAGTACGACCCGGCGAACCACCACGTCATCTCCAACGCCTCCTGCACCACCAACTGCGTGGCCCCGATGGCGAAGGTCCTCGACGAGAACTTCGGCATCGTCAAGGGCCTGATGACGACGGTGCACGCGTACACCAACGACCAGCGCATCCTGGACTTCCCGCACCGCGACCTGCGCCGCGCCCGCGCCGCCGCGGAGAACATCATCCCGACCACCACCGGTGCCGCCAAGGCCACCGCCCTGGTGCTGCCGCAGCTCAAGGGCAAGCTGGACGGTATGGCCATGCGCGTCCCGGTCCCCACCGGCTCGGTCACCGACCTCGTCATCGAACTCAGCCGCGAGGTCACCAAGGAAGAGGTCAACGCCGCCTTCCTCAAGGCCTCCGAAGGAGAGCTGAAGGGCATCCTCGAGTACACCGAGGACCCGATCGTCTCCTCCGACATCGTCAACGCCCCCGCGTCCTGCACCTTCGACTCCTCCCTGACGATGGTTCAGGAGGGCAAGAACGTGAAGGTCATCGGCTGGTACGACAACGAGTGGGGCTACTCCAACCGCCTCGTCGACCTCACGGTCTTCGTCGGCGACCAGCTCTGATCACCCCAGCAGGCACCTCGATGTGAGAACAGGGCTCGGGCAGCGCATCGCCGCGCTGTCCGAGCCCTGTGTCGCGTGGCTGTGGCCCGGTCGGCCCTCGCGGCCGCGCCACGCGGACAGCCAGCCTCACGGACATGAGCAGCCCTCCCGGGCGTCCGAGCTTCCCGAGCCCCCTCTAGGAGTCCTCACATGAAGACGATCGACGAACTTCTCTCCGAAGGCGTCGGCGGCAAGCGGGTCTTCGTCCGCGCCGACCTCAACGTGCCGCTGGACGGCACCACGATCACCGACGACGGCCGCATCCGCGCCGTCCTGCCCACCGTCAAGGCCCTCGCCGAGGCCGGCGCCCGCGTGGTCGTCGCCTCGCACCTCGGCCGTCCCAAGGGCGCCCCGGACCCGGCCTACTCGCTCGGCCCGGCCGCCGCGCGCCTCGGTGAACTCCTCGGCGCCAGCGTCGAGTTCGCGACCGACACGGTCGGCGAGTCCGCCCGGTCGACGGTCGCGGGCCTCGCCGACGGCCAGGTCGCCGTCATCGAGAACCTCCGCTTCAACGCCGGCGAGACCTCCAAGGACGACGCCGAGCGCGGCGCCTTCGCCGACCAGCTCGCCGAACTCGCCGACCTCTACGTCGGCGACGGCTTCGGCGCGGTGCACCGCAAGCACGCCTCGGTCTTCGACCTCCCGGCCCGCCTGCCGCACGCCGCCGGCTACCTCATCGCCAACGAGGTCGCCGTGCTGAAGAAGCTCACCGAGGACGTCCACCGTCCCTACGTCGTCGCGCTCGGCGGCGCCAAGGTCTCCGACAAGCTCGCCGTCATCGACCAGCTGCTCGGCAAGGCCGACCGCATCCTCATCGGCGGCGGCATGGCCTACACCTTCCTCAAGGCCAAGGGCTACGAGATCGGCAAGTCCCTCCTGCAGGAGGACCAGGTCCCGGCCGTGCGCGAATACATCGAGCGGGCCGAGAAGACCGGCGTCGAGCTGGTCCTCCCCGTCGACGCGCTGGTCTCCACCGGGTTCCCGGACCTGAAGACCAAGGCGCCCACCAACCCCGCCACCGTCGCCGCTGACGCCATCCCGGCCGACCAGCAGGGCCTCGACATCGGTCCGGAGACCGGCAACCTGTACGCCTCGAAGCTCGCCGACGCCGCCACCGTCTTCTGGAACGGCCCCATGGGCGTCTTCGAGCACCCCGACTACGCCGAGGGCACCAAGGCGGTCGCCCAGGCCCTCATCGACTCGAAGGCCTTCACGGTCGTCGGCGGCGGCGACTCCGCCGCCGCCGTCCGCCTGCTGGGCTTCGACGAGGACGCATTCGGCCACATCTCGACCGGCGGCGGCGCCTCCCTCGAATACCTCGAGGGCAAGACGCTCCCCGGCCTCGCCGCACTGGAGGACTGAACCACAATGAGTACGCGCACGCCGCTGATGGCGGGCAACTGGAAGATGAACCTCAACCACCTCGAGGCCATCGCGCACGTCCAGAAGCTCGCCTTCGCCCTGGCCGACAAGGACTACGAGGCCGTCGAGGTCGCCGTCCTGCCGCCCTTCACCGACCTGCGCTCCGTGCAGACGCTGGTCGACGGCGACAAGCTCCGGATCAAGTACGGCGCTCAGGACCTCTCGGCACACGACTCGGGCGCCTACACCGGCGAGATCTCGGGCCCGATGCTGGCCAAGCTGAAGTGCACGTACGTGGCCGTTGGCCACTCCGAGCGCCGCCAGTACCACGACGAGACCGACGAGGTGGTGAACGCCAAGGTCAAGGCGGCGTTCAAGCACGGCCTGACCCCGATCCTGTGCGTCGGCGAGGAACTGGATGTCCGCGAGGCGGGCGACCACGTCACGCACACGCTCGCGCAGGTCGAGGGCGGCCTGAAGGACGTGCCGGCCGAGCAGGCCGAGACCGTCGTGATCGCCTACGAGCCCGTCTGGGCCATCGGCACCGGCAAGGTCTGCGGCGCCGGGGACGCCCAGGAGGTCTGCGCCGCCATCCGCGGGAAGATCGCCGAGCTGTACACGCAGGAGCTGGCCGACAAGGTCCGCATCCAGTACGGCGGCTCCGTCAAGGCCGGCAACGTCGCCGAGATCATGGCGCAGGCCGACATCGACGGCGCCCTGGTCGGGGGCGCCTCGCTGGACGCCGACGAGTTCGTCAAGATCGTGCGCTTCCGCGACCAGTGAGCGGTCGGTAGCGACCGGCGAGTCACCGGTGCTCGACCGACGATCGACCAGTGACACGAGCTGGGAGTATGCGGTAGCGGCGATCCGTCGTACCCTTGCGGGGGCACAGCCATGGCGCTGTGCCCCCGTCGTCCATCCGAATCCGAGGAAGTTGGTCCAGCCGTGGTTTTGGGGTTCTCGATCGCCCTGATCGTCTTCAGCCTGCTGCTGATGCTGCTGGTGCTGATGCACAAGGGAAAGGGCGGCGGCCTCTCCGACATGTTCGGTGGCGGCATGCAGTCGTCCGTCGGCGGCTCCTCGGTCGCCGAGCGCAACCTCGACCGCATCACCCTGGTGATCGGTCTGCTGTGGTTCGCGTGCATCATCGTGCTGGGCATCCTGATGAAGACCAACAGCTGATCAAGGCTGACGCGGTTCACCACGCAGGCATACCGCAGCACATTTCGCACGTAAGGCCCCATGTTCGGTACGCGCACCTGAGCGCGGCCTATCATGGGGCTTGCGTCTGGGTGTGGGGCGGTAACTCCAATCACTGGACGCGCGTTGGGCCTTACGTAGACTGAGGCGCTCGCAGCGAAGCGGAACGCCGACTCGCTTCGCGGCACCATCACGCAGGGAGTTACGACCGTGGCAAGTGGCAACGCGATCCGAGGAAGCCGGGTCGGGGCGGGGCCGATGGGCGAGGCCGAGCGTGGCGAGTCCGCGCCGCGGCTGCGCATCTCCTTCTGGTGCTCCAACGGGCACGAGACGCAGCCGAGCTTCGCCAGCGACGCGCAGGTACCCGACACCTGGGACTGCCCGCGCTGCGGCTTTCCGGCCGGACAGGACCAGGACAACCCGCCGGACCCGCCGCGCACCGAACCCTACAAGACCCACCTCGCCTACGTCCGGGAGCGGCGCAGCGACGCGGACGGCGAGGCGATCCTTGCCGAGGCGCTCGCCAAACTGCGCGGCGAGATCTGACAGTTGTGAGCCGGCCGGGCGCCCGGGTGCCTGGCCGCACGGGGTCCGCCGTGCCCGCGGGGATGCGTGCGCACCCGTACCGCGGAGCACCGCCGTGCTCCCGGCTCCGCCGCGCCCTCGGCTCCGCCGTGCCCCCAGGGGGCCGTGCCCTGCCGCCGCCCGCCGGGCGGCCGTCTTCTTCGCCCTGTTCGTCATTTCGCTGACACCTGCGCTCAAGCCGGACGTACCTGTTGTTGCGCCGCACGACGACGCGACGGCGGCTCACCTCATCGGCTGATCAACTAGGTTGGAACAGCCCGGAGCAGGCAGGAAAGAAGGCTGAAGTCGGACATGAACGCACACGGCCGTACCAGGCTCAACCAGACGCCCGAGTGGACCGCGCTGACGAGGCACCGCCAGGAACTCGGCGAGGCACGGTTGCGCGACCTGTTCGCCGCCGACCCCGGCCGCGGCACCGGCTACGCGCTCGAGGTCGGTGACCTGTACGTCGACTACTCCAAGCACCTGGTCACCGACGAGACGCTGCGGCTGCTGCGGGAGCTGGCCGCCGCCACCGACGTGTTCGGCCTGCGCGACGCGATGTTCCGCGGCGAGAAGATCAACGTCACCGAGGACCGGGCGGTGCTGCACACCGCGCTGCGCGCCCCGCGCGACGCGGTGATCGAGGTCGACGGTGAGAACGTGGTGCCCAAGGTCCACGAAGTCCTCGACCGGATGGCCGGCTTCGCGGAGCGCGTCCGCTCCGGCGAGTGGACCGGCCACACCGGCCGGCGCATCCGCAACGTCGTCAACATCGGCATCGGCGGCTCCGACCTGGGCCCGACGATGGCCTACGAGGCCCTGCGCGCCTACACGGCACGGGAGTTGACGTTCCGGTTCGTGTCGAACGTGGACGGCGCCGACCTGCACGAGGCCGTCCGCGACCTGGACCCGGCGGAGACGCTGTTCATCGTCGCGTCCAAGACGTTCACCACCATCGAGACCATCACCAACGCCACCTCGGCCCGGTCCTGGCTGCTCGCGGGGCTCGGCGGCGACGAGAAGGCGGTCGCCCGGCACTTCGTCGCCCTGTCGACGAACGCCGAGAAGGTCACCGGCTTCGGTATCGACCCGGACAACATGTTCGAGTTCTGGGACTGGGTCGGCGGCCGCTACTCCTACGACTCGGCCATCGGCCTGTCCCTGATGATCGCCATCGGCCCGGACCGCTTCCGGGAGATGCTCGACGGCTTCCGCATCGTCGACGAGCACTTCCGCACCGCGCCCGCCGAGTCCAACGTTCCGCTGCTGCTCGGCCTGTTGGGCATCTGGTACGGCAACTTCCTGGGCGCCCAGTCGCACGCCGTGCTGCCCTACAGCCACTACCTGTCGAAGTTCACCGCCTACCTGCAGCAGTTGGACATGGAGTCCAACGGCAAGTCCGTCGACCGCGACGGGCAGCGGGTCGACTGGCAGACCGGGCCGGTCGTGTGGGGCACGCCGGGCACCAACGGGCAGCACGCCTACTACCAGTTGATCCACCAGGGCACCAAGCTGATCCCGGCCGACTTCATCGGCTTCGCCGAGCCGGTCGCCGAGCTCGGCGACGAGCTGAAGGGGCAGCACGACCTGCTGATGGCGAACTTCTTCGCACAGACGCAGGCCCTCGCCTTCGGCAAGACCCCGGACGAGGTCCGCGCGGAGGGCGTCCCGGAGGACCTGGTCGCGCACAAGACGTTCCGGGGCGACCACCCGACGACCACCATCCTGGCGCGGGAACTCACCCCGTCCGTGCTCGGCCAGCTCATCGCCCTCTACGAGCACAAGGTGTTCGTCCAGGGCGCCGTGTGGCACATCGACTCCTTCGATCAGTGGGGCGTCGAACTGGGCAAGGTGCTGGCCAAGCGCGTCGAACCCGCGCTCACCGAGGGCGCCGAGGTGCCGGGCCTCGACGCGTCCAGCAGGGCACTGGTCGCCACGTACCGGCGACTGCGCGGGCGCGGTTGACCGTGGCCGCGCGGGCGCTGCCGACACCGGTGTCGGCAGCGCCGGTGAGTGGGCGGCGGGCCCGCGTCCGGTTCCCGTAGACTCCCGGGCGATCACCACGACGGCCGCCCGGGGGAGTGCAACGTGAGCCGAACGCAGGGGAGTTGGACCGGAGGTACGCTGACCGCCCGGTCGTTCCTGAAGCCCCACGGCGTGGCGCGCGCGGTGTTCCATCCGACCTGGATACCGGAGGCGCTCGACCCGACGGTGGAGCGCCTCAAACGGGTGCGGGTGATCGCCGGAGCGGTCGCCGCCCTCGGCGTCTACACCTACGTCCAAGGCGGCTTCGCCCTCGAGGAGATGCTGGACAACGCGGCGACCGCCTCCGCCGTCCTGTTCTTCCTCACGCCCCTGACCGTCGGCGTGATGCTCTTCGTCTGGCGGCGCACCGGCTCGCTGGGGCAACTGCGGGTGCCGCTGGTCAACTCGCTGAAACTGCTGCTGCTGTTCGTCGGCTCGGTCCTGCTGACGCTGCTGCTGTTCCGGCTGGGCGACGCGTTCGGGATCCTCGCGAAGCTGCTGCTGTCCCTCGCCGCGCTGTGGGCGGCGATCTTCGTCATGGCGGGGGCGGTCCGGCTCACCGGCAACTTCTTCGGCACCGCCGCCGTGCACCGCTGCCTGCCGCCGCTGCTGGCGACCGTGACGACCTGGCTGATGGCCGTCCCGGACCTGCTCACCGGCGACCTGCACGGCATGAGCCTCACCCTGGGCGTCGTCTTCGTCCTGGGCGCCCCCGTGACGGTCACCGCCATCTCCCTGCTGGAGCTGCGCCGGCTGCGGCAGCGGTACGGCATCCGGCTCACCGCCCACCCGGCGACCCTGCCCCCGCTGCCCCCACGACCGCCCATGTCCCCGCGGCCGCCGTACGCGCCCGGCGGCCGGATGCCGCGCCAGGGGAACCCGTACGCCCCCGGCCCGCCGTACGACCCGCGGCGTCCGCACGGCGGTTGACCGCAAGACCCGCGGCGTCCGCACGGCGGTTGACCGCAAGACCCGCGGCGTCCGCACGGCGGTTGACCGGCGCGGCGGGCCGCGCGGCCGGGCCTCGGCTCAGGCCACCGCGGCGAGCGTGTCCGCCAGCCGCCGCCGGGCCGCGCGTGAGGCCGGCAGCGCGGCGAGCGCGACCGCGCCCAGCACGGCTCCGGTACCGAACAGCATCAGCAGCATCGGCGACGGCATCTGCGCGATACCGGCGCCGATGCCGCTCGACCGGCCCTGCCGGTCGATCAGCCAGTGCGCCAGCGGCGTGCCGAGGAGCGTACCGGCGACGACGGCGGCCAGGGCGGTGCAGCCCGTGGCCGTCACGGTGACGGCGGTGATCTGACGCGGTGACAGACCGATCGCCTTGAGCGCCAGCAGGTCGCGCTCACCCTCCCGCACGGTGCCGCCGATCGCGGTCAGCAGCTCGATCAGGCCGATCAGGGCCAGCACGGCGATCAGACCGACGACGACCCCGCGCAGCGCCGACAGACCGTCGGCCGGGTTGGTCACGGCGTGCACCTCCAGGTGCCCGTGCCCGGCGGCGCTGAGGCGGCCGGCGACCTCGCGCGGGTCGGCGCCGGGGCGCAGCCGTACCTGGTACAGGGAGGGCGCGAGACGGGGGTCGTTCTCGCGGAGGGTGTCGAGCGAGGTGGAGATGACCCGGCCGGCGTTCTCCGGTTCGATGCTGCGGCCGACGATGTGCAGGATCTGCGGCTGGTCGCCCACGGTCATCCGCACCCAGTCGCCGACGTGGACGTCCAGCAGGTCGAGCAGCCCCTGCCCGGCGACCGCCTCGTCGTCGCCGCGCGCGGCGCGGCCCTCGGCCAGGGCGAACGGGTACGGCTCCCGGCGGGTGCCGAGGCCGCGCAGGGCGATCGTCGCGGTCTGGCCCGGGACCAGGGCGGCCACTTCCACGCCCGGGTAGGCGGCGGCGACCTGTGGATCACGGTCCAGCAGGGCGCGGGCGTCCCGGTCCCCGAGCCCCGCGTCCGCGTGGACGGTGAGCGCGGCGGCGAGGCCGATCCGTTCCGGGCTGCCGTGGATGCGGTCGATGGTGGTCCACGCGCTCATCGCCACCACGATCAGCAGCAGCGGCAGCGCGAGGCGGGCCACCGTCGCCAGCGAGCGCGGACGGCGCGTGAACGCCTTGTGCCAGCCCAGGACCAGCGCCGGCGGCAGCCGCAGCCCGAGCGCCCGGCGGGCCGCGCCCGACAGCCGCCCGCCTGCCGCGGCGGGCCGGGGCACCGGGACCGGCGGCACCCGCCCCGCCCGCCACGCCGCGAGCCCGGTGGTCGCGCCGATGAACAGCACCGCGCCCGCCGGCACCGCGAACAGCAGGGCGGTGTGTCCCGTCAGCCCCTGCCACACGCCCACCGCGTCCCCGAGCCGCCCGGGGACCCGGCTGCCCAGAGCCTGGGTGAGCGCGGCCGCGGCCGCCGCGCCGAGGAGGGCGTATGCGACGTGCTGGAGCAGGAAGACGCGGACCACCTGGCCCGGAGTGAAGCCGATCGCCTTGAGCACCGAGATGTCCCGCAGGTGGCCGCGGATGCGGGTGGCGATCGCCCCGTGCACGGCGAGCCCGGCGGCGACCAGCGCGCCCAGGCCGAACAGCGCCAGCACCTGTCCCAGCAGCCGGCTGTCGCCCTGCGCCTCGGCGCGTGCCTGCTGCCAGGTGGACACCTCGCCGATGGCGCCGGCGCCGAGGACGGTGACGGCGCGTTGGACGGCGTAGTCCGTGTCGCCGGGGTCGGTCAGGCGCAGCCCGATGACCTGGCCGGCCGGGGCGCGCACGGCGGAGGGCGGCGCCCAGACGAGGCCGGGCTGCTCACCCGGCCGGTAGCGCGGCTCGGCGCTGTCGGCCACCCCCAGCACGGTCAGCGTCCGCGCGGTGCCGGGCAGGGTGAGGGTGTCGCCGGGGCCGGCCAGCAGGGCACGGGCGAGGCGTGTCTCCAGGACCACGCCGTCGGGCTGGGCGGGCCGCAGCCAGCTTCCGGAGACGAGCAGGGGGCGCCCGACGGCGGGGCGTGCCGGGGTGGCGCGCAGTTCGACGGAGGCGCGGGCGCCGCGCGAGGCGAGGGTGGCGGACTCGGTGGTGTACGGGCCGGCGACGGACTCGACGCCGTCCAGGCGGGCCAGTTCGCGCAGCGCGGCGGACTTACCGGTGTGGATCCACACGTGCGCGCCGCGCGCCTGTGTGAAGACGCGCTGCCAGGGGTTGGTGGCGTACCCGAACAGGGCCGTGGCCAGCAGCAGGGACGCCACGATCCCGGCGGTGGCGAGGACGAGGAACAGCGCCTCGCCGCGGTGCGTGCGCAGATCGGAGTGCGCCCAGCGCAGTGTGGCTCGCACGCGGTGTCAGCCCCTTCGCCGGTCGTCGTCGGCACGCATGTCAGTCCCCGAGCTCCAGCACGCCGGAGATGCCGGTGCCGCGGGCGGGTGTCCCGTCCAGTTCGGCGTCGTCGGCTATCCGCCCGTCGAAGAAGCTGATCACGCGGTCCGCGGCGCTCGCCAGCCGGGCGTCGTGGGTGACCAGCACGATCGTCTGGCCGCGCTGGTGGAAGCGGGACAGCAGCCGCGTCACTTCGCGGGTGCCCTTGCTGTCCAGGCTGCCGGCGGGCTCGTCGGCGAGCAGCAGCGGCGGACGGTTGACGAGCGCCCGGGCCAGCGCGACCCGCTGCTGCTCACCGCCGGACAGCTCGCCCGGCATGCTGCGCTCCTTGCCGGCGAGTCCCAGTTCGGCCAGCAGTTCCTCCCGCGCGGCGCGCGCCTGCTTCGGCGGGACGCCGGCCAGCAGGGCCGGCAGTTCCACGTTGTCGGCGACCGACAGGCCGGAGACCAGGTTGAAGAACTGGAAGACGATCCCGATGCGCCTTCGGCGCTCCACGGCCCAGCGCGCCTCGCTGTAGGCGTCCGTGCATTCGCCGTTCAGCCAGATGCTGCCGCGGTCAGGCCGCTGGAGTCCGCCGAGCAGGTGCAGCAGCGTGGACTTGCCCGCACCGGACGGGCCGGTGACCGCCACGAACTCGCCCCGGCGCACGCACAGGTCGACCCCGCGCACCGCGTGCGCGGGCGCGCCCTCGCCGTGATGCGTCTTCACCAGCCCCTCGGCGCGCAGCACGGGAGCGGGACTGTCGTTCATTCCAGCTCCTCCAGCTCCTCCTGGCACCGCTCCAGCCAGTCGAGGTCGGCCTGCAGGTGCAGCATCGCGCCCTCGATCAGCAGGTGGGCGATGCGGTTGTCCCGGTCTTCCGCGGCGGCCAGTTTCGACAGCTTGCGCATGGTGTTCAGGTACTGGCGCCGCTGCTTGTTGATCAGGGCGACCTGGTCGGCGAGTCCGGTCCGCGGGGCGAGCGCCAGCTTCATGAAGAACTCGTCCCGCACCCGCGGCTCGTCCTCGGGCTCCTCGAACCAGGCGCGCAGCGCTTCCCGCCCGGTGTCGGTGAGGTGGTAGACCTTCTTGTTGGGCCGGCTCGACTGCTCGACGTCCTCGCCCTCGATCAGTCCCTGCTTCTCGAGGCGGCCGAGGGTGACGTAGATCTGGCCGACGTTCGGCTGAGGGTACGCGGAGCCCAGCAGCTGCTCAAGGCCCTGCTTGAGCTCGTAACCATGGGCCGGACCACGCGCCAGGAGTGCCAGGAGGTGCAGGCGCACGTGTGCTGTCCTCCTGTCCTGGTGAATGTGGGCCAGGCTCTAGTATCGCGCATACCTAACAGGTATACATGTCCTCTGACTGCGGGCGAGGGCGGCCGGAGCCGGGCGTGCAAGGAGGAACCTATGCGGTGGGCGCGTGCCGCGGGTAGGGGCCTCCTCGTTCTCGTCGTGGTCGTGGCCGGTCATGTCGCCGCGGGCGCGCGGGCCGGCGAGGAGAGCGCGGGCCGCGGGCCCCTGACGTTCGCCACCGCCGGGGACCTCACCGGGTATCTCGGGCCCCTCCTGGAGGGCTGGAACCGGACCCACCCCGGCGAGAAGGTCACGCTCGTCGAGCTTCCGGACTCCGCCGACGAGACGCACGCGCAAATGGCCACCGACCTGCGCGGCGGCGGCCGCAGCCGGTTCGACGTCCTCAACATCGACGTCAACTGGACCTCGGAGTTCGCGGCCGCCGGCTGGATCCGCCCGCTGCCGCGCGACCGCTTCCCGCTGAAGACCTTCCTGCGGCCGGTGCAGGACACGGCGACCTACGACGGGCAGCTGTACGCCGTTCCGTACGTCACCAACGCCGGCCTGCTGCTGTACCGCAAGGACGTCCTCGCCGCGGAGGGCGTCCCGCCGCCGCGCACCTGGGCCGAGCTGGAGCACGACGCGAAGACCATCGCGCCGCGGCACGGCCTCGACGGATACGCGGGCCAGTTCCTGCCGTACGAGGGGCTCACCGTCAACGCGGCCGAGGCCGTCTACTCGGCGGGCGGCACCATCCTCGGCGACGAGGGCGCACGCGTCACGGTGGACTCGGCGGCGGCCCGCGAGGGGATCGGGTTCCTGGCCCGCGGTGTCCGCGAGGGCTGGATACCGAAAGAGGCGCTCACGTACAAGGAGGAGGAGTCCAAGCAGGCGTTCCAGGACGGCCGGCTGCTCTTCCTGCGCAACTGGCCCTACGCGTACGTCGTCGCGTCGGCCGCGGGCTCGCCGGTCGCCGGGAAGGTCGGCGCCGTGCCGCTGCCCGGGCCGGACGGGCCGGGGGCAGGCGTCCTCGGCGGCTCCAACCTCGCCGTCAGCACGCATGCCCGCCATCCCGACTCGGCCGCCCGGCTGATCGCGTACCTCACCAGCGAGCCCGTCCAGCGCCAGGTCCTCACCCGCGGCGCCCTGCCGCCGGTGCGCGCCGCGCTGTACGAGGACCCCGGACTGGTGCGGCGGTTCCCGTACCTGCCGACCCTGCGCGAGAGCGTGCTCGCCGCCAGGTCCCGTCCCAAGAGCCCGCGCTACGACCAGGTGAGCCTGGTGGTGCAGGCCGTCGTGCGCGACGCGATGACCGGGCACATGACGCCCGAGGCCGCGGTGCGGCGGCTGGCGCGCGAACTCGCCGCCATCCCCAGTCGATAGTTACTTGTTAAGTATCGAACAGGCCTCTCTTGCGGTCCCACTGGCCTGATTTATCAGCATATTAAGGGCGAACTCTTCGGTAGCTTACGGCTGCTCGTTGACATCTCTGCGACATGACTACCTAACATGCATGCACAACAACTACCCCTCCCCTCCGCAGAGACAGGCCAATGGGTTGAACAGGCATCGCTGGTGGCGTGACGCAGTGATCTACCAGGTGTACGTCCGCAGCTTCCTGGACAGCACCGGCGACGGCGTCGGCGACCTGGCCGGCGTCCGGGCCGGACTGCCGTACCTGAAGAAGCTCGGTGTCGACGGGATCTGGCTGAGCCCCTTCTATCCCTCCCCGCAGCACGACCACGGCTACGACGTGGCCGACTACTGCGACGTCGACCCGGTCTACGGCGACCTCGCCGAGTTCGACCGGCTGGTGGCGGCCGCCCGGCGGCTCGGCGTCAAGGTGCTGCTGGACATCGTCCCCAACCACTGCTCCAGCGAGCACCCCTGGTTCCGCGAGGCGCTCGCCTCGCCGCCCGGCAGCCAGGCCCGCGCACGGTTCCACTTCGCCGACGGCCGCGGCCCGGACGGCGCCGAGCCGCCCAACAACTGGCACGCCATGTTCGGCGGCCCGGCCTGGACCCGGGTGACCGAGACGGACGGCCGCCCCGGGCAGTGGTACCTGCACATGTTCACGCCCGAGCAGCCCGACTGGAACTGGCGCCACCCCCACATCCCCGCCGAGTTCGACCGCGTTCTGCGCTTCTGGCTGGACCGGGGCGTCGACGGCTTCCGCATCGACGTGGCCGCCGGCCTCTTCAAGCACCCCGAGCTGCCCGACTCCCCGGACCCCGAGGCCGACGCCCGCACCCGCGACTCGGTCAACCCGCTCGCCTGGAACCAGCCCGAGGTGCACGGCGTGTGGCGCCGCTGGCGGTCATTGTGCGAGGAGTACACGGCACGGGACGGCAGCGAGCGGCTGCTGGTCGGCGAGGTCTCCGTGCCGACCGCGCGCGAACACGCGCGGTACGTCCGCCCGGACGAGCTCCACCAGGCGTTCTTCTTCGACCTGCTCAGCGCCCCCTGGGACGCCGACGCCTTCCGCAAGGTCATCGCCGAGGCCATGCAGGACATCGCCGGCACCGGCTCCACGGTCACCTGGGTCCTCAACAACCACGACCAGGTCCGCACCGTCACCCGCTACGGCGAACCCACCCCGCAGGGCAGCGGCCTCGGCGCCGCCCGCGCCCGCGCCGCCGCGCTGCTGATGCTGGCGCTGCCCGGCGCCGCGTACGTCTACCAGGGCGAGGAGCTGGGCCTGCCGGAGGTCGTCGACCTGCCGGACGACGTGCTCACCGACCCGATCTTCCGTCGCACCGGCAGCCGCGCCCGCGTACGCGACGGCTGCCGGGTGCCGCTGCCGTGGTCCGGGCAGGCATCGCCGTTCGGCTTCACCTCCGGCGCCGAGGGCGCGCGGCCCTGGCTGCCGCAGCCGGAGTACTTCGCCGAGTACGCCACCGACCGCGCCCTCGCAGACACCCGCTCCTTCTGGCACCTGTACCGCGACGGCCTCCACCTGCGTTCACGGCTGCCGCAGTTGGGCGAGGGCACGCTGCGCTGGCTGGACAGCCCGCCCGGCGTCCTCGCCTTCGGCCGCGGCGACGGCCTCGTCTGCGCCGTCAACTTCGGCACGGCGCCCACCCCCGCGCCGGTCTCCGGCACCCCCCTGCTGTCCAGCAGCCCCTGTCCGGCCGGCGTGCTGTCCGGCTCGACAGCGGCCTGGTGGCTCAGCGATCTCTGACCCAGCGTCACCACTCCACCCACGAAGGAACATCGATGATGATGCGACGACGTACCACCCTGCTCACGAGCTGCACCGCCCTCGCCCTCGCGCTCGGCGCGACCGCCTGCGGAGGCGGCGGACCGGTCTCGGCGGGCGGCGGGGACAAGGCGCTCAGCGGCCAGACGGTCACCGTGGCCGGCGTCTGGTCCGGCAACGAGCAGAAGAACTTCCAGAAGGTGCTGGACGCGTTCAGCGAGAAGACCGGCGCCAGGACCCAGTTCGTGTCCACCGGGGACAACGTCTCCACCGTCGTCGGCAGCAAGATCGAGGGCGGCAACGCCCCGGACGTGGTGATGGTCCCGCAGGTCGGCGTGGTCCAGCAGTTCGCGAAGAAGGGCTGGCTCAGGCCGCTGTCCGCCACCACCGAGAAGGCGGTCGACGCGGGCTACGCCCCGATCTGGAAGAAGTACGGCAGCGTGGACGGCCGCCTCTACGGCCTGTACTTCAAGGCCGCCCACAAGTCGACGGTCTGGTACAGCCCCGACGCCCTCGCCCAGGCCGGCGTCGAGCCGCCGACCACCTTCGAAGGAATGCTCAAGGCCGGGCACACCGTCTCCGACTCGGGTCTCGCCGCCTTCTCGGTCGCCGGGCAGGACGGCTGGACCCTCACCGACTGGTTCGAGAACGTCTACCTCTCCCAGGCCGGACCCGAGAAGTACGACGCCCTCGCCGCGCACGAGCTGAAGTGGACCGACCCCTCGGTCGTCGAGGCGCTCGGTACGCTCGGCAAGCTGTTCAAGGACAAGCAGCTGGTGGCGGGCGGGCAGAAGGAGGCCCTCAACACCGACTTCCCCGGCTCGGTGGAGAAGGTCTTCGGCCCCGAGCCCGACGCCGGCATGGTCTACGAGGGCGACTTCGTCGCCGGCGTGGCCAAGGACCAGTTCGGCAAGGAGATCGGCGAAGACGCCGACTTCTTCCCCTTCCCGGCCGTCGGCGGCGGCAAGGCCCCGGTGGTCAGCGGCGGCGACGCGGCCGTCGTCCTGAAGGACGGCAAGAACGCCGACGCCGGCATGAAGCTCCTGGAGTACCTGGCCACCCCCGAGGCCGCGGCCGTGTGGGCGAAGGCGGGCGGCTTCCTCTCCCCGAACCGGAAGCTCGACCTCGCCGAGTACGGCGACGACGTCACGCGCGCCACCGCCAAGTCCCTGGTCGCGGCCGGTGACTCGGTCCGCTTCGACATGTCCGACCAGGCGCCCGCCGCCTTCGGCGGCACCAAGGGCGCCGGCGAGTGGAAGCTGCTGCAGGACTTCCTGCGCGACCCGTCGGACCCGAAGGGGACCGCGGCGAAACTGGAAGCCGCGGCGGCCAAGGCCTACCGGGACTGACCCGCCATGACCGCCACCCTGGTGAAAGAGACCGCGAGTCCGCGGCCGCCCGCCGCCCGCGCCGAGCGCGTCCGGCGCGCGCGTCGGCGGGCCCGCGCCGTCGCCCTGCTGTTCGTCTTCCCGGCGCTGCTCCTGCTGGGCGCGCTCGTCGTCTACCCCGTGCTGTTCTCGGTCGGCCGCAGCTTCTTCGACGCCTCCGGCACCCGCTTCGTCGGCGGCGAGAACTACACCGAGATGTTCCGCGACCCGGCGACCCTCAAAGCCGTACGGAACACGGCCGTCTGGGTCGTCGTGGCCCCGGCCCTGCTGACCGGTCTCGGGCTGATCCTCGCGGTGCTGGTGGAGAAGGTCCGCTGGGCCACCGCCTTCAAGCTGCTGCTGTTCATGCCGATGGCCGTGTCCTTCCTCGCCGCCGGCATCATCTTCCGCCTCGCCTACGACGAGGACCCGGACAAGGGAGTGCTGAACGCGGCCGTGGTCTCCGTGCACGACGCCTTCACGGGCACGTCGTCCTACCCGACCGCCCGGGCCCGCGAGGGCCAGGGGCTGACCAAGGGGGCGGACGGCTCCTACCGGACGAGCGCGAGCGTCTCGCCGGGGGACACGGTGACGCTCGGCCTCGTCGGGGTGCGCCCCGACGACGTCCCCGGCGGGGCGCGGCCCGCGTACCCGGCGGCCGGGCGCGAGGCAGCCCCCGGCGACGTGCGCGGCGTCGTCTACCTGGACTTCACGCCCGGCGGGGGAGGGGAACAGGGCAAGGTCGACCGGCGCGAGAGCGGGTTGCCGGGGATGCGGGTCGACGCGGTGCGCGACGGCAGGACGGTCGCGTCGACGACCACCGCCTCCGACGGATCCTTCCGCTTCGCGGGCCTGGACGGGGGCCCGTACGCCGTGCGGCTGCCCGCCGCCAACTTCGCGCCGCCCTACGACGGAGTCTCCTGGCTCGGCCCGGCGCTCGTCACGCCGGCGATCATCGGGGCGTACCTGTGGATCTGGACCGGGTTCGCGATGGTGCTGATCGGCGCGGGCCTCGCGACGCTGCCGAGGGACGCGCTGGAGGCGGCCCGGATGGACGGCGCGAACGAGTGGCAGATCTTCCGGCGCATCACGGTGCCGCTGCTGGCGCCCGTGCTGACGGTCGTCTTCGTGACCCTCGTCATCAACGTGATGAAGGTCTTCGACCTCGTCTACGTCATCGCGCCCGGGCCGGTACAGGAGGACGCGACCGTGCTCGCCACCCAGATGTGGCTGGTGTCCTTCGGCGGCGGCAACGACCAGGGGCTCGGCAGCGCGCTGGGCGTCCTGCTGCTGCTCCTGGTGATCCCCGCCATGGTCTTCAACGTCCGCCGCTTCCGAAGGAGCCAGCGATGAACGCGCTGCGGCGCTCTGTGAGCAACGGCCTCGTGCAGGCCTTCCTGGTGCTGATCGGCCTGATCTGGCTGACCCCGCTGGCCGGCCTGTTCCTCTCCTCCCTGCGCTCGGCCCAGGACACCGCGAAAGGCGGCTGGTGGACGGCCCTGGCGAGCCCCGGTGAGCTGTCCTTCGGCAACTACACGGCGCTGCTGAAGAACGCGGGGATCACCCAGGCGTTCTGGAACACCGTGCTGATCTCGGTGCCGACGACGGTGCTCGTCGTCGGCATCGCGGCCCTCGCCGGATACGCCTTCGCCTGGCTGGACTTCCCCCTGCGGGATCCGCTCTTCCTGCTGGTGGTGGCCCTGTTGGTGGTGCCGGTGCAGATCGGACTGCTGCCGGTCGCCAAACTCTTCGGCGAGCTGGGCCTGTTCGGCACGATCCCGGGAGTCGTCCTCTTCCACGTGGCCTACGGGCTGCCGTTCGCGGTGTTCCTGCTGCGCAACTACTTCGCCGAGATGCCGAAGGAGATGCTGGAAGCGGCCCGGATGGACGGCGGCGGCGAATGGCGCATCTTCACCCGCCTGGTGCTGCCCGTGGGCCTGCCGGCGCTCGCGAGCCTGGCCATCTTCCAGTTCCTGTGGGTGTGGAACGACATGCTGGTGGCGCTGCTGTTCGCGGACAGCTCCTCGCAGCCGCTGACGGTGGAACTCCAGTCTCAGATAAGGCAGTTCGGCAGCAACATCGATGTCCTGGCGCCAGGCGCGTTCATGTCCCTGGTGGTCCCGGTGGTGGTGTTCTTCGCCTTCCAGCGGCACTTCGTGCAGGGCGTGATGGCCGGGTCGGTGAAATGAGACGGGGTGCGGTGAGGAGGTCCTCACCGCACCCCGTCCGGGTGTTTCCGCCGGTGCGTCCGCGCTCAGGCCAGCGCGGGCGGGTACAGCGACCGCGGCAGCTGGGAGGCCGCCGCGGCGTCCAGCAGCCACAGGGTGCGGGCGCGGCCGCGGGCTCCTGCCGCCGGAGCCTGGATCTCGCCCGCGCCGGACAGGGCGATCGCCGCGGCCTCCGCCTTGTCCTGGCCCGCCGCGAGCAGCCACACCTCGCGGGCGGACCGGATCGCCGGGAGCGTCAGCGTCACCCGGGTCGGCGGCGGCTTCGGCGCGCCGTGGACGCCGACCACCGTGCGCTCCGTCTCCCGTACCGCGGGAAGCTCGGGGAACAGGGAGGCCACGTGCGTGTCCGGGCCGACGCCCAGCATCAGCACGTCGAAGGCCGGTACCGGCGCGTGGTTCTCGGGGCCCGCCGCCCGGGCCAGCTCCTCGGCGTACGCGGCCGCGGCGGCGTCCACGTCGGTGCCGTACGGGCCGTCCGAGGCGGGCATGGCGTGCACCCGCCTCGGATCCAGCGGCACCGCGTCCAGCAGCGCCTCGCGGGCCTGCGTGACGTTGCGCTCCGGATCACCCTCCGGCAGGAAGCGCTCGTCTCCCCACCACAGGTCCAGCCGGCTCCAGTCGACGGCGTCCCGGGCGGGCTCGGCCGCCAGGGCGGCCAGCAGGCCGTTGCCGTTGCGGCCGCCGGTCAGGACCACGGACGCGTAGCCCCGGGAGGCCTGCGCGTCGACGATCTTCGTGACCAGGCGGGCCGCGGCGGCCTGCGCCATCAGTTCCTTGTCGCGGTGCACGACCAGCTGCGGAGCGCTCACTTCCTCGCCGCCCTGGTCACCGGTTCCTGCGCCGCCGCTTCCTCGGCGGGACCTTTCGCAGTGCCCTCGACAGGGGTCCGGACAGCGACCGGTTCTCCTTTGGCCGGCTTACCGGCACCGGAGTCGGCGGCGGCCGAGTCCTCGGCGTTCCCGGCGTCCTCGGCGTTCCCGGCGCCGGAGCGCCCGGCATCCGTGACCGGCGCCCCGGGGACGAACGCCGCCGTCGCGGCAGCCACCGCGTTCAGCCGCTCCACCCCGTACCGCAGCGCCGACGCGTAGGTGTCGTCCGGGTCGAGCCGGCGCAGCTCCTCCGCGATCAGCTCGGCCGTGTCACGGCGCTTCAGCGCCACCGCACGGTCGGGCTGGCCCTGTATGGACAGCGTCGCGAGCGAGCCGTCGGCCCGGTCCAGGACGATCGGACCGCAGTCGGTGGTCATACGGACCGCGGTCAGCCCCGGACCGCTGGACAGGGAGCGCCGGACCGGGACGTCCAGCCGGTCCGCGAGCCACATCGCCAGCAGCTCGCAGCTCGGGTTGAACTCCTCGCCCTCCACCTCGACCGCCTTCACCTCGCAGGTGACCTGGTCCAGGGCCGCCGCCAGCATCGAACGCCACGGCGTGATGCGGGTCCACGACAGGTCGGTGTCGCCGGGGGTGTAGGTGTCGGCGCGAGCAGCCAGCTCGCTCACCGGCTGCTCCGCGGCGTAGGTGTCCGTCACCCGGCGCTGGGCCAGCGCGCCCAGCGGGTCGTTCGCCGGGTCGAGCGGCGCGTTCACCGGCCACCACACCACCACCGGGGCGTCCGGCAGCAGCAGCGGCAGCACCACCGACTGGGCGTGGTCGACGACCTCGCCGTACAGCCGCAGGATGACCGTCTCGCCGGTGCCCGCGTCCGCGCCCACCCGCACCTCGGCGTCCAGCCGGGACGACGTGCGGTCGCGGGGTGTGCGCGAGACGCGCTTGATGACCACCAGGGTGCGCGAGGGGTGCTCGCGGGAGGCGTCGCCGGCCGCCTTCAGGGCGTCGTAGGCGTTCTCCTCGTCCGTGACGATGACCAGCGTGAGCACCATGCCGACGGCGGGTGTGCCGATGGCCCGGCGGCCCTGCACCAGCGCCTTGTTGATCTTGCTGGCCGTGGTGTCCGTGAGGTCTGTCTTCATGGCCGGCGCCAGCTCCGTCCCTCTCGTGCGAGCATTTCGTCCGCCTCGACGGGCCCCCACGTGCCCGACGGGTACTGGGCCGGCTTGCCGTGCGTGTCCCAGTAGCGCTCGATCGGGTCGAGGATCTTCCAGGACAGCTCGACCTCCTCGGTGCGCGGGAAGAGGTTCGAGTCGCCGAGCAGCACGTCCAGGATCAGCCGCTCGTACGCCTCCGGGCTGGACTCGGTGAAGGACTCGCCGTAGGCGAAGTCCATCGACACGTCCCGGATCTCCATCGACGTGCCCGGCACCTTGGAGCCGAAGCGGACGGTGACGCCCTCGTCCGGCTGGACGCGGATGACGATGGCGTTCTGGCCCAGCTCCTCCGTCGCCGTGGTGTCGAAGGGGGAGTGCGGCGCCCGCTGGAAGACCACCGCGATCTCGGTGACCCGGCGGCCCAGCCGCTTGCCGGTGCGCAGGTAGAAGGGGACGCCCGCCCAGCGGCGGTTGTCGATGTTCAGTCGCAGGGCCGCGTAGGTGTCGGTCTTGGACTGCGGGTCGATGCCCTCCTCCTGGAGGTACCCGACCGCCTTCTCGCCGCCCTGCCAGCCGGCCGCGTACTGCCCGCGCACGGTGTCGCGGCCCAGGTCCTTCGGCAGCCGCACCGCGCCGAGCACCTTGGTCTTCTCCGCGGCCAGCGCGTCCGCGTCGAAGGAGGCGGGCTCCTCCATGGCCGTCAGCGCCATCAGCTGCAGCAGGTGGTTCTGGATGACGTCACGGGCCGCGCCGATGCCGTCGTAGTAGCCGGCCCGGCCGCCGATGCCGATGTCCTCGGCCATGGTGATCTGCACGTGGTCCACGAAGGACCGGTTCCAGATCGGCTCGAACATGGTGTTGGCGAAGCGCAGCGCCAGGATGTTCTGGACGGTCTCCTTGCCCAGGTAGTGGTCGATGCGGAACACCTGGTCGGGCGCGAAGACCTCGTGCACCACCTGGTTGAGCTCCTTGGCGGACTCCAGGTCGTGGCCGAAGGGCTTCTCGATCACCGCCCGCCGCCATGAACCGTTCTCCTGGTCGGCCAGGCCGTGCTTCTTCAGCTGCTGGATGACCACCGGGAACGACCGAGGCGGCACCGACAGGTAGAACGCGAAGTTGCCGCCCGTGCCCTGCGCCTTGTCGAGCTCGTCGATGGTGGCGCGCAGCCGCTCGAACGCGTCGTCGTCGTCGAAGGTGCCCTGGACGAAGCGCATCCCCTGGATGAGCTGCTGCCAGACCTCCTCGCGGAACGGCGTCCGCGCGTGCTCCTTGACGGCGTCGTGGACCTCCTGCGCGAAGTCCTCGTGCTGCCACTCCCGGCGCGCGAAGCCGACCAGCGAGAAGCCGGGCGGCAGCAGACCCCGGTTGGCGAGGTCGTACACGGCGGGCATGAGCTTCTTCCGCGACAGATCGCCCGTGACGCCGAAGATGACCAGACCCGACGGCCCCGCGATGCGCGGGAGCCGTCGGTCTGCGGGGTCACGAAGCGGGTTCGCTCCGTGTACAGGTGTCAAGATGTCAGCCCTCCGAGGGGGCGAGGCGCTCCAGCTCCGCCTCGGTCGACTTCAGCAGGTCGTTCCAGGACGCCTCGAACTTCTCGACGCCCTCGTCCTCCAGGACCTGGACCACGTCGTCGTACGAGATACCGAGCTTCTCCACCGCGTCGAGATCGGCGCGGGCCTGCTCGTAGGTGCCGGCGACGGTGTCCCCGGCGATCTCGCCGTGGTCCTCGGTGGCCAGCAGGGTGGCCTCCGGCATGGTGTTCACCGTGTTCGGCGCCACCAGGTCGACGACGTACAGGGTGTCCTTGTACGCCGGGTCCTTCACGCCCGTCGACGCCCACAGCGGACGCTGCTTCTGGGCGCCCGCGTTCTCCAGGGACTGCCAGCGGTCGGAGGAGAAGACCTCCTCGTACGCCTGGTAGGCCAGCCGGGCGTTGGCGAGAGCGGCCTTGCCGCGCAGCGCCTTGGCCTCGTCGGTGCCCAGGGCGTCGAGCCGCTTGTCGATCTCGGTGTCCACACGGGAGACGAAGAAGGACGCCACGGACCGGATCCGCGACAGGTCCAGGCCGCGCTCCCTGGCCTTCTCCAGGCCCGCCAGGTAGGCGTCCATGACCTTGCGGTACCGCTCCAGCGAGAAGATCAGCGTGACGTTGACGCTGATGCCGAGGCCGATGACCTCGGTGATCGCCGGCAGGCCCGCCTCGGTGGCCGGGATCTTGATGAGGGTGTTGGGCCGGTCCACCAGCCAGGCCAGCTGCTTGGCCTCGGCGACCGTCGCCTTGGTGTTGTGCGCCAGCCGCGGGTCGACCTCGATGGACACCCGGCCGTCCTGGCCGTCGGTGGCGTCGAAGACCGGCCGCAGGATGTCGGCGGCGTCCCGGACGTCCGCCGTGGTGATCATGCGGATGGCCTCTTCGACGGTGACCTTGCGGGCGGCGAGGTCCGACAGCTGCTGGTCGTAGCCGTCGCCCTCGGAGATCGCCTTCTGGAAGATCGTCGGATTGGTGGTGACGCCCACGACGTGCTGCTGGTCGATCAGCTCGGCGAGGTTGCCGGACGTGATCCGCTTGCGCGACAGGTCGTCCAGCCAGATCGCCACGCCTTCCTCGGAGAGGCGCTTGAGTGCGTCTGTCATGGAATACATCTCCTACGTGTCGTATGTGGGCGTCAGCGCTGGGCGGCGGCGAGGGATTCCCGCGCCTGGGCAGTCACGTTCTCGGCGGTGAAACCGAACTCGCGGAAGAGGACCTTGCCGTCGGCGGAAGCACCGAAGTGCTCCAGGGAAACGATGCGACCGGCATCCCCGACGTACTTGTGCCAGGTGAGACCGATGCCCGCCTCCACCGCGACACGCGCCTTCACGTGCGGCGGCAGAACGCTGTCCCGGTACCCCTGGTCCTGCTCCTCGAACCACTCCACGGACGGCATGGACACGACCCGCGTGGGCACCCCGTCGGCCTGCAGCCGCTCGCGCGCCTCGACGGCGACGTGCACCTCGGAACCGGTGGCGATCAGGATCACCTGCGGCTCGCCGCCGTCGGCCTCGAACATCACGTAGCCGCCGCGGGCCGCGTCCTCGTTCGGCTCGTACGTCGGCACGCCCTGGCGGGTCAGCGCGAGGCCGTGCGGGGCGCCCTTGCCGAACTCCTTGGTGTGCCGCTTGAGGATCTCGCGCCAGGCGACGGCGGTCTCGTTGGCGTCCGCCGGGCGGACGACGTTCAGGCCGGGGATCGCGCGCAGCGACGCCAGGTGCTCGACCGGCTGGTGGGTCGGGCCGTCCTCGCCGAGACCGATGGAGTCGTGCGTCCACACGTACGTCACCGGCAGGTGCATCAGGGCCGACAGGCGCACCGCGTTGCGCATGTAGTCGGAGAAGACGAGGAACGTGCCGCCGTAGATCCGGGTGTTGCCGTGCAGCGCGATGCCGTTCATCTCCGCGGCCATGGCGTGCTCGCGGATGCCGAAGTGGATCGTGCGGCCGTACGGGTCGGCCTCCGGCAGCGGGTTGCCCGCCGGCAGGAACGACGACGCCTTGTCGATGGTGGTGTTGTTGGAGCCGGCCAGGTCGGCGGAGCCGCCCCACAGCTCCGGGATCACCGCGCCGAGCGCCTGCAGCACCTTGCCGGACGCGGCACGCGTGGCGACGCCCTTGCCCGTCTCGAAGACCGGGAGCTTCTCCTCCCAGCCCGCGGGCAGCTCGCCCGCCTGCACGCGGTCGAACTCGGCGGCGCGCTCGGGGTTGTGCTCACGCCACAGCTGGAACGACTTCTCCCACTCGGCCTTCGCCGCACGGCCCCGCTCCAGGGCCTGGCGGGTGTGCTTGAGGACCTCGTCGGAGACCTCGAAGCTCTGCTCCGGGTCGAAGCCGAGG
The DNA here is from genome assembly GCF_055569945.1 of Streptomyces sp. NPDC031340. Classification (NCBI taxonomy): domain Bacteria; kingdom Bacillati; phylum Actinomycetota; class Actinomycetes; order Kitasatosporales; family Streptomycetaceae; genus Streptomyces; species Streptomyces sp. NPDC031340. The sequence goes on along the minus strand of NZ_JBVIIE010000004.1, from coordinate 13,549 downwards.
ACCCGCTTGGTGGCGGCGACCTCGTCGTCGCCGAGCGCCGAGCCGTGCGCGGCCTCGGTGTTCTGGGCGTTCGGGGCCGGCCAGGCGATGATCGAGCGCATCGCGATGAAGGACGGCCGGTCCGTGACCGCCTTGGCCCGCTGGACCGCGGCGTGGATGGCGGCCGGGTCGAGGTCGCCGTTCTCCTGCGGCTCGACGCGCTGCACGTGCCAGCCGTAGGCCTCGTACCGCTTTACGGTGTCCTCGGAGACGGCCGTCTCGGTGTCGCCCTCGATCGAGATGTGGTTGTCGTCCCACAGCAGGATCAGGTTGCCGAGCTTCTGGTGGCCGGCCAGCGAGGACGCCTCCGCGGAGATGCCCTCCTGCAGGCAGCCGTCGCCGGCGATGCAGTAGACGAAGTGGTCGAAGGGCGACTCGCCCTGCGGGGTCTCCGGGTCGAACAGACCGCGCTCGTAGCGGGCGGCCATCGCCATGCCCACCGCGTTGGCGACACCCTGGCCCAGCGGGCCGGTCGTCGTCTCCACACCCTTGGTGTGCCCGTACTCCGGGTGACCGGGGGTCTTCGAGCCCCAGGTGCGGAACGACTTCAGGTCGTCCAGCTCCAGACCGAAGCCGGCCAGGTACAGCTGGGTGTAGAGGGTCAGGGACGAGTGGCCCGCGGACAGCACGAAGCGGTCACGCGCGACCCACTCCGGGTCGGCCGGGTCGTGCCGCATCACCTTCTGGAAGAGGGTGTAGGCGGCGGGCGCCAGGCTCATCGCCGTACCCGGATGGCCGTTGCCGACCTTCTGTACGGCATCGGCGGCCAGGACGCGGGCGGTGTCGACGGCCCGCTGGTCCAACTCGGTCCACTCGAGGTCTGTGGTGGTCGGCTTGGTGCTCACCCTGGGTCAGGGCTCCTCTCCACATGTCACGCATGTCGATAGCCGGTGCATCGGGCGCCGGCCGTTGTCGAGCCTACCCCCGTAGGTACGTGCGTCTTTTCGAGTCGCTCCAGACTGCCGGGAGTCCATGGCGTCCGTCTCCCAGCCGCGCCGTGGCGCGTTCGGCAACTGAATACGCAGCCGCTCGTCCGTGCGCTCAAAGCGGCGGGGTTCCGCTCGTGCGGGCGCGCCGCCGGACACGACCGGACCCCCGCGGATGCCCGGGTCTGGGCAACGTCTACAGTGGCGTGGTACGCGCGAGCCTTTACCTGTGGTTCACATGGTGAGGGCTCGCTGGGATGTCTCTGTCAGGGGTGTGCGTGACGGCCGTCGAATCCCGTCCAGCGGGGGTGGTGCTCGATGCCAGCCAGAAGTCGAGCCGCCGGCCGTTCGGGGCCCGTGTCAAGGCGTTCGTGGCGCTGACCAAGCCGCGGATCATCGAGCTCCTGCTCATCACCACCGTTCCGGTGATGTTCCTCGCCCAGCAGGGCGTTCCGGACCTGAAGCTGGTCCTGCTCACCTGCGTCGGCGGCTACCTCTCCGCGGGCGGCGCCAACGCGCTGAACATGTACATCGACCGCGACATCGACGCGCTGATGGACCGCACCTCGCAGCGGCCGCTGGTCACCGGCATGGTCAGCCCGCGCGAGTGCCTGGCCTTCGGCATCACGCTGGCCGTCGTCTCGACGCTGATGTTCGGGTTCGCCGTCAACTGGCTGTCGGCCTGGCTGTCACTCGGAGCGCTCCTCTTCTACGTCGTCGTCTACACGATGCTGCTCAAACGGCGTACCGCGCAGAACATCGTGTGGGGCGGCATCGCGGGCTGCATGCCGGTGCTGATCGGCTGGTCGGCCGTGACGGACTCGCTCTCCTGGGCTCCGGTCGTCCTCTTCCTGGTGATCTTCTTCTGGACGCCGCCGCACTACTGGCCGCTGTCCATGAAGGTCAAGGAGGACTACGCGCGGGTGGGCGTGCCGATGCTGCCGGTCATCGCCTCCAACAAGGTGGTGGCCAGGCAGATCGTGATCTACAGCTGGGTCATGGTGGCCGTCTCGCTCCTGCTGACGCCGCTCGGCTACACCGGCTGGTTCTACACGGCCGTCGCCCTCGCCGCGGGCGGCTGGTGGCTGTGGGAGGCGCACGCGCTGCAGAACCGGGCCAAGGCCGAGGTGACGGGCGGGAAGCTCAAGGAGATGCGCCTGTTCCACTGGTCGATCACCTACGTGTCCCTGCTGTTCGTGGCCGTGGCCGTGGACCCCTTCCTGCGCTGACGTACGTCACAGTGCCCCGCCCTCGCCAGTCGATCTACCGCTGAGTAGCATCCTGGCCATGGCAGACACGCAGCAGGTTGACGCGAAGGCCGAGCAGAAGGCAGCCCGGCTCGCCAAGCAGATCGACGCCTTCTCCAAGGCGCACGGCGGCGCCGAGGCCCAGGTGGCCTACATCGGCGAGCGCGGCGCCCGGATCGTCCTGGTCGGCGAGGACGGCGGCTGGGGCGACCTGGTGGCCCCCACGTACGGGATCGCCGAGAAGGCGGTCGAGAAGGCGGGCGTCACCGTCCACGAGGCCTTCGACGGCGAGTTCGCGGCGAAGGTGCGGACCGGCGAGTACGAGTGGAAGAGGATGGCCGGCATCCAGCTCGGCGGCTGAACGACCGGGCGGCCGAACGACCGGGCGGAGAAGGCCGGCGGAGAACGCCGGGGAAACCGGACCGCGCGGACCGCGACCTGATGCCCGGTTCACCCGTTAGGCCCTGCGAGGCAGCGTCTGACGGGGAGTCCGGATGATCGAAACGCCGTCCCTCGTGGACCAGTACTGCCACGGCGTACTGAGGACGGAGCTGGGCCTCGGCACGTTCGAGACCCAGCTCGCCCGCACCGAGGGGCCGCCCGCCCCGGGTACCACCCTCTTCGACACGCAGACCGGCTTCGCCGTGCGCCGCTGGTGCCCTCCGCTGCTCGGCCTGGAACCGCACTGCCCGCCCGCCCGGTATCTCGCCCGGCGCCGTGAGCTCGGCGTGCTGGAGGCGGGCCGCCGGCTGCTGCGCGGCAGCGGCATCACGACGTACCTGGTCGACACCGGGCTGCCCGGGGACCTCACCGGCCCCCTGGAGATGGCGTCCGCGGGTGCCGCCGACGCTCGCGAGGTCGTCCGCCTCGAACTCCTCGCCGAACAGGTCGCCGACACCTCCGGCACCGTCGAGTCCTTCCTCGCCAACCTCGCCGAGTCCGTGTACACGGCCGCCGGGAGCGCGGTCGCGTTCACCTCCGTGGCGGGCGTGCGGCACGGGCTGGCGCTGGCGCCCGAGCCGCCGGGGCCGGGGGAGGTGCGGGGCGCGGCCGGGCGGTGGCTGGCCGGGAGAGGCGTCGGCGGCGAACTGAGCGACCCGGTGCTCCTGCGCCACCTGCTGTGGATCGCCGTGGCCTCCGGCCTGCCGCTGCAACTGCACGCGGGGCTCGGCGACCCGGGCCGGCGCGTCGACCGCTCCGACCCGGTGCTGCTGACCGACTTCGTCCGGGCGACGGCCGGGCTCGGCACGGACCTGATCCTGCTGCACGGCTACCCGTACCACCGCCACGCCGCGCATCTCGCGGGCGTCTTCCCGCACGTGTACGCCGACTCGGGAGCCGCCCTGGTCCGCACCGGCGCCCGGGCCGCGTCCGTCCTCGCCGAGATCCTGGAGCTGGCGCCCTTCGGCAAGATCCTCTTCTCCAGCGGCGCCCACGGCCTGCCCGAGCTGCACGTGGTGGCCGCCCGGCTGTTCCGCGAGTCGCTCGAACGGGTGCTGGGCGGCTGGGTGTCCGAGGGCGCCTGGTCGCAGGGCGACGCGGAGCGGGTGGCCGGCATGCTCGCGGCCGGGAACGCCCACCGGGTGTACGGCCTGGACTGACCGAGGGGCGGGCGGTCCGCGGCGCCGGCCGGCCCACGCGCTACGCGGAGCTGCCGGCCTTCAGCTCGGTCGACTGCCCCGGCAGGTCGGCCGCCGTGGCCTCGGGGCGTTCACGCAGGGCCAGCAGGACCCTGAGGGCGCCGATCCACATCAGGCAGGAGCCGAGCATGTGCAGGGCGACCAGCACCTCGGGAAGCTTCGTGAAGTACTGGACGTAGCCGATGGCGCCCTGCAGCAGCAGTACGACGAACAGCTCGCGGGTGCGGTCCAGCGGGCCCTTGGGGGCGTCGACCGCCTTCAGGACGAACCACAGGGCGAACGTCAGGGTCACCACGATCCAGGCCAGCACGGCGTGCAGCTTGCTGACCGTCTCCCAGTCCAGCGGCATCCGCTCCACCTCGCTGGAGTCGCCCGCGTGCGGGCCGGAGCCGGTCACCACCGTGCCGACCGCGATCAGCAGGACCGACGCGGCGACCAGGAACCACACCAGTTGCTGCACGGCCGGGCCGACCAGCGGCCGGGGCGCGCCGTCTCCCTCGCGGGTGCGCTGCCACATCACCGTGGCGACCGCGATCAGGGCCGTGGAGAGCAGGAAGTGGGCCGCGACCGTGTACGGGTTCAGGCCGACCAGGACCACGATGCCGCCGAGCACGGCGTTGCCCATCACCAGCCAGAACTGCGCCCAGCCCAGCCGGGTGAGGCTGCGCCGCAGCGGCTTCGCGGCGCGCGCCGCGACGATCGCCCAGCCGACCGCCGCGCACAGCACGTACGTCAGCAGGCGGTTGCCGAACTCGATGGCGCCGTGCAGGCCCATCGCACTGGTGGTGGTGAGCGAGTCGGCCGTGCACTTGGGCCAGGTCGGGCAGCCGAGCCCGGAACCGGTCAGCCGCACCGCACCGCCGGTGACCACGATGACCACCGACATCACGAGCGCGGAGAGAGCCGCCCGCTGAACCGTCCGGGGAGCCGGGGTCCAGCGTTCGGCGACGAAGGCGAGCGGGTTGCGCACGGCGGCCTGGGCGTCGGCGCGGGAGAGGTTTGGCACGTGCCCCATGGTAGGCCGCCGCTTGTGCACGCTTTCACGAGGGTCCACGGTGCGCCTACTCCCAGCGGAAGAACGTCCCCGCGGCCGCGAGGCCCACGACCGCCCACCCGGCCAGGATCCCCAGGTCCGCCCAGGGCATGCCGGCCCCGTGCTGCAGCACGTCCCGCAGGCCGTCCGACAGGGCGGAGACGGGCAGCAGGCCGAGCACGTCCTGGGCGCCCGCGGGGAACTTGTCCAGCGGCACGATCACCCCGCCGCCCACGAGCAGCAGCAGGAACACCAGGTTGGCGGCGCCCAGGGTGGCCTCCGCCTTCAGGGTGCCCGCCATCAGCAGGCCGAGGCCGGAGAACGCGGCCGTGCCCAGGACCAGCAGGAGCAGTACCGCGGCCGGGTCGCCGTGCGGCGACCAGCCCAGCGCGAGGGCGATCACCGTCAGCAGGATCACCTGGAGGATCTCCGTGACCAGCACCGACGCCGTCTTCGCCGTCATCAGGCCCCAGCGCGGCAGCGGCGAGGAGGCCAGCCGCTTCAGGACGCCGTAGCGGCGTTCGAAGCCCGTCGCGATCGCCTGGCCGGTGAACGCGGTCGACATCACCGCCAGCGCGAGGACGCCCGGGGTGAGGAAGTCGACGGCCTCGCCCGCACCGGTGTCGACGATGTCCACCGAGCTGAACAGCACCAGCAGCAGGGTGGGGATGACGACGGTGAGCAGCAGCTGCTCGCCGTTGCGCAGCAGCATCTTCGTCTCGAGCACGGCCTGCGCCGCGATCATGCGGGGGAGCGGGGCGGCGCCCGGCATCGGCGTGTACGTACCCACGGTCACGAGCGCAGCTCCTTGCCGGTCAGCTCCAGGAAGACGTCTTCGAGGGTGTGCCGCTCCACCGAGATCCTCTCCGGCATCACCCCGTGCTGGGCGCACCACGAGGTCACGGTAGCGAGCAGTTGCGGGTCGACCTTGCCGACGACCCGGTACGAGCCCGGCGTCAGCTCGTCCGCCGAGCAGTCCGCGGGCAGCGCCTTCAGCAGCGAGCCGACGTCCAGGCCCGGGCGGCCGGCGAAGCGCAGCGTGTTCTCCGCGCCGCCGCGGCACAGCTCCTCCGGGGAGCCCTGCGCGACGACCCGGCCGGCGTCGATGATCGCCACGTCGTCGGCGAGCTGCTCGGCCTCGTCCATGTAGTGCGTGGTGAGGATCACCGAGACGCCGTCCGCGCGCAGGTCGCGCACCAGGTCCCAGGTGGCGCGGCGGGCCTGCGGGTCGAGGCCGGCGGTCGGCTCGTCCAGGAACACCAGCTCCGGGCGGCCCACCACGGCCATCGCCAGCGCCAGGCGCTGCTGCTGCCCGCCGGACAGGCGCCGGTAGGCCGTGCGACCGCACGAGCCGAGCCCGAGTCGCTCGATCAGCGCGTCCACGTCCAGCGGGTGCGCGTGCAGCCGGGCGACGTGGCGCAGCATCTCGTCGGCCCGCGCGCCCGAGTAGACGCCGCCGGACTGCAGCATCACGCCGATGCGCGGGTGCAGCTCCCCGGCCTGCCGCACCGGGTCGAGGCCGAGGACGCGCACCGTGCCGGAGTCCGGCCTGCGGTAGCCCTCGCAGGTCTCTACCGTCGTCGTCTTGCCGGCGCCGTTGGGGCCGAGCACGGCGGTCACGCCCGCGCGGGCCACCAGGTCGAGACCGTCCACGGCGGTCTTCGTGCCGTACCGCTTCACCAGGGCCCGGACCTCGATGAGCGGGTGCGACGCGAAGCGTCTCCCCGGGAGGTCGTGGCCGGGAGACGGGCGGGCGGGCTCACTTCGCATGGGTCCAGAGTCTAGGTTCGCCGCGGGTGCCCCCGGCGGGCGGGTGCGGGATCGGAACCGCCCGGCCGGCCACTTCCGCCCGGCCGACCGGTCGAAGATCGTTCGCGCAGGTGGGATTAGGTATACCTAAGTGACGCAGGGCACCGTCCGGCGGTCAGGAGGCGGCTTGCCCGCCCCTCACGAATTACGCAACAATGGCGTTGTGAAAAACGGCGTGCCTTCGACTGCGTCCCGGCAGGAGGAACTCGCGACCGGTGAGCGCTCCACGCGCAACCGGGTCGCGCGGTCCATCCTGGACCACGGGCCGTCGACCGTCGCCGAGCTCGCCGCGCGGCTGAGCCTCACCCAGGCCGCCGTACGCCGGCATCTCGACGCGCTGGCCGCCGACGACGTCGTGGAGGCGCGCGAGCAGCGGGTCTACGGAGCCCGTACCCGCGGCCGCCCCGCCAAGGTCTTCGTGCTCACCGACTGCGGTCGTGACGCCTTCGACCAGTCGTACGACAAGCTCGCCGCGGACGCCCTGCGCTGGATCGCCGAGCGTGAGGGCGGCGAGGCGGTCGCGGCCTTCGCGCGCGCCCGGATCGCCGCGCAGGCGGGCGCGTACCGCAAGGCGGTCGAGGGCGCCGCCCCCGACCGGCGGGCCGAAGCCCTCGCCAAGGCCCTGAGCGCGGACGGGTACGCTGCTACGGCACGCAGCGCGCCCCTCCCGCACCAAGGTGAGCAGCTGTGCCAGCACCACTGCCCGATGGCCCACGTCGCGGAGCAGTTCCCCCAGCTGTGCGAGGCGGAGACGGAGTTCTTCGCCGAACTGCTCGGGACCCATGTGCAGCGGCTGGCCACCATCGCCCACGGCGACGGCGTCTGCACGACCTTCATCCCCAAGATTTCCCACAACGCATCCACAAGCACGGCCGGGAGGAACCCCGCATGACACTCCCCACGGAGACTGCCCACCCCGAGCTCGAAGGCCTGGGCAAGTACGAATACGGCTGGGCCGACTCCGACGAGGCCGGTGCCGCGGCGAAGCGCGGCCTGAGTGAAGAGGTCGTCCGGGACATCTCCGCGAAGAAGTCCGAGCCGGAGTGGATGACGAAGCTGCGCCTGAAGGGCCTGAAGCTCTTCGAGAAGAAGCCCATGCCGAACTGGGGCTCGGACCTGTCCGGCATCGACTTCGACAACATCAAGTACTTCGTGCGCTCCACGGAGAAGCAGGCGGAGTCCTGGGAGGACCTGCCCGAGGACATCAAGAACACCTACGACAAGCTGGGCATCCCGGAGGCGGAGAAGCAGCGCCTGGTCGCCGGTGTCGCCGCCCAGTACGAGTCGGAGGTCGTCTACCACCAGATCCGCGAGGACCTGGAGGAGCAGGGCGTCATCTTCCTCGACACCGACACCGCCCTGAAGGAGCACCCGGAGCTCTTCAAGGAGTACTTCGGCACGGTCATCCCGGTCGGCGACAACAAGTTCGCGTCGCTGAACAGCGCCGTGTGGTCCGGCGGCTCCTTCATCTACGTGCCGAAGGGCGTGCACGTGGAGATCCCGCTCCAGGCCTACTTCCGCATCAACACGGAGAACATGGGCCAGTTCGAGCGGACCCTGATCATCGTCGACGAGGGCGCCTACGTGCACTACGTCGAGGGCTGTACCGCCCCGATCTACAAGTCGGACTCGCTGCACAGCGCGGTCGTCGAGATCATCGTCAAGAAGAACGCCCGCTGCCGCTACACGACCATCCAGAACTGGTCGAACAACGTCTACAACCTGGTCACCAAGCGCGCCGTCGCCTACGAGGGCGCGACCATGGAGTGGGTCGACGGCAACATCGGCTCCAAGGTGACGATGAAGTACCCGGCCGTCTACCTGATGGGCGAGCACGCCAAGGGCGAGACCCTGTCCATCGCCTTCGCGGGCGAGGGCCAGCACCAGGACGCCGGCGCCAAGATGGTTCACATGGCCCCGAACACGTCCTCCAACATCGTCTCCAAGTCGGTGGCGCGCGGCGGCGGCCGTACCTCCTACCGCGGACTGATCGAGATCGGTGAGGGCGCTCCCGGCTCCAAGTCCAACGTGCTGTGCGACGCGCTGCTCGTCGACACCATCTCCCGCTCGGACACCTACCCCTACGTCGACGTCCGCGAGGACGACGTGTCCATGGGTCACGAGGCGACCGTCTCCAAGGTCTCCGAGGACCAGCTCTTCTACCTGATGAGCCGCGGTCTGAGCGAGTTCGAGGCGATGGCGATGATCGTGCGCGGCTTCGTCGAGCCGATCGCCAAGGAACTGCCGATGGAGTACGCGCTGGAGCTCAACCGGCTGATCGAGCTGCAGATGGAAGGCGCGGTCGGCTGACCGCCCCATCACCGGCAGACGTCTTACTCAGGAAAGAGAGCACTACGACAGCCATGGCTGAGGCCCAGAACTCCACCACGCCCGGCTCCGCTCGCGCGGGGGCCCCACCGCTGGGGTCCACCACCGCCGGGTCGATCGCGGTCGCCGCCGAGTCGACCGTCGTCTCCCGCATGAGCGCGCCGCCCTCCTTCGACGTGGCGGACTTCCCCGTCCCGCACGGCCGTGAGGAGGAGTGGCGGTTCACCCCGCTGGAGCGCCTGCGCGGCCTGCACGACGGCACCGCGGTCGCCGGCGGCTCGGTCAAGGCCGAGTTCTCCGCGCCCGACGGCGTCACCGTCGAGACGGTCGGCCGCGACGACGCCCGGCTCGGCCGGGCCGGCGCGCCGGTGGACCGGGTCGCGGCCCAGGCCTACTCCTCCTTCGAGGAGGCGACCGTCGTCACCGTGCCGAAGGAGACCGTGCTGAGCGAGCCGGTCCGCCTCGCCCTGCACGGCGAGGGCGGCGTGACCTACGGCCACACCGTCTTCGAGCTGGAGGCCTTCGCCGAGGCCACCGTCGTCATCGACCACACCGGCGACGCCGTCCGCGCCGCGAACGTGGAGTACATCGTCGGCGACGGCGCGAAGCTCACCGTGGTCACCGTGGTCGACTGGGACGACACCGCCGTCCACGTGGCCCAGCAGAGCGCCCTGATCGGCCGGGACGCCGGCTTCCGGCACATCGTCGTCACCTTCGGCGGCGACCTGGTGCGCATCCACCCGCGCGTGACCTACGCCGGCCCCGGCGGCGAGGCCGAACTGCTCGGCCTGTACTTCACCGACGCCGGCCAGCACCACGAGCACCGCCTGCTGGTCACCCACAACGCGCCCCACTGCAAGTCGAACGTCGTCTACAAGGGCGCGCTCCAGGGCGACGACGCGCACGCCGTGTGGATCGGCGACGTCCTCATCGAGGCCGCGGCCGAGGGCACCGACACCTACGAGATGAACCGCAACCTCGTCCTCACCGACGGCGCCCGGGTCGACTCGGTGCCGAACCTGGAGATCGAGACCGGCGAGATCGTCGGCGCCGGCCACGCCTCCGCCACCGGCCGCTTCGACGACGAGCAGCTGTTCTACCTGATGGCCCGCGGCATCCCCGAGCACGAGGCCCGCCGCCTCGTCGTGCGCGGCTTCTTCGCCGAACTGGTCCAGCAGATCGGCGTCCCGGACATCGAGGAGCGGCTCATCGCCAAGATCGACCAGGAGCTGGAGGAGTCCGTCGCATGAGTGAAACGCCGGGCTTCGTCCGTGTCTGCGCGCTGAGCGAGCTGGAGGAGGGCACCCCGAAGCGGGTGGAGATCGACGGCACGCCGGTGTCCCTCGTGCACGCCGAGGGGGAGGTCTTCGCGATCTACGACATCTGCTCGCACGCGAACGTCTCGCTCTCCGAGGGCGAGGTGGAGGACTGCCAGATCGAGTGCTGGCTGCACGGTTCCGCCTTCGACCTGCGCACCGGCAAGCCTTCCGGCCTCCCCGCGACGCGCCCCGTCCCCGTATACCCCGTCAAGATCGAAGGGGACGACGTTCTCGTCTCCCTCACCCAGGAGTCCTGAGGCACCCATGGCTACGCTTGAAATCCGAGACCTGCACGTCACCGTCGAGGCCGACAACGCCACGAAGGAGATCCTCAAGGGCGTCGACCTCACCGTGAAGCAGGGCGAGACGCACGCCATCATGGGCCCCAACGGCTCCGGCAAGTCGACCCTCGCCTACTCCCTCGCGGGGCACCCCAAGTACACGGTCACCGGCGGCACCGTCACCCTCGACGGCGAGGACGTCCTGGCGATGTCCGTCGACGAGCGCGCCCGCGCCGGCCTGTTCCTGGCGATGCAGTACCCGGTCGAGGTGCCCGGCGTCTCCGTCTCCAACTTCCTGCGCACCTCCGCCACCGCCATCCGCGGCGAGGCCCCCAAGCTGCGCACCTGGGTCAAGGAGGTCAAGGAGGCCATGGAGCGCCTCCACATGGACTCCTCCTTCGCCGAGCGCAACGTCAACGAGGGCTTCTCCGGCGGTGAGAAGAAGCGCCACGAGATCCTCCAGCTGGAGCTGCTCAAGCCGAAGGTCGCGATCCTCGACGAGACCGACTCCGGCCTGGACGTCGACGCGCTGCGCATCGTCTCCGAGGGCGTCAACCGCGTCCGCGAGTCCGGCGAGGTCGGCACCCTGCTGATCACGCACTACACGCGCATCCTGCGCTACATCAAGCCCGACCACGTCCACGTGTTCGCCGGCGGCCGCATCGTCGAGTCCGGCGGTCCGGAGCTCGCGGACAAGCTGGAGAACGAGGGCTACGAGGCGTACGCGAACCCGAAGGAGACTGTGGCATGACACAACTGCCGGGCCTCCTCGACGCCGAGGCGCTGCGCAAGGACTTCCCGATCCTGGACCGCCAGGTCCACGACGGCCGCAAGCTCGTCTACCTGGACAACGCGGCGACCTCGCAGAAGCCGCGCCAGGTGCTCGACGCCCTGAACGAGTACTACGAGCGTTACAACGCCAACGTCCATCGCGGTGTGCACGTCCTCGCCGAGGAGGCCACGGCGCTGTACGAGGGCGCGCGCGACAAGGTCGCCGCGTTCATCAACGCGCCCAGCCGCGACGAGGTGATCTTCACCAAGAACGCCTCCGAGTCGCTCAACCTCGTGGCCAACATGCTCGGCTGGGCCGAGGAGCCCTACCGGGTGGACCACGAGACCGAGATCGTCATCACGGAGATGGAGCACCACTCCAACATCGTGCCGTGGCAGCTGCTCGCGCAACGTACGGGCGCGAAGCTGAAGTGGTTCGGCCTCACCGACGACGGCCGCCTGGACCTGTCGAACATCGACGAGGTCATCACCGAGAAGACGAAGATCGTCTCCTTCGTGCTGGTGTCCAACATCCTGGGCACGGTCAACCCGGTCGAGGCGATCGTCCGGCGCGCCCAGGAGGTCGGCGCCCTGGTCTGCGTCGACGCCTCGCAGGCCGCCCCGCACATGCCGCTGGACGTGCAGGCGCTGCAGGCCGACTTCGTGGCCTTCACCGGTCACAAGATGTGCGGCCCGACCGGCATCGGCGTGCTGTGGGGCCGCCAGGAGCTGCTCGAGGACCTGCCCCCGTTCCTCGGCGGCGGCGAGATGATCGAGACGGTGTCGATGCACTCCTCGACCTACGCCCCGGCGCCGCACAAGTTCGAGGCGGGCACGCCCCCGATCGCGCAGGCGGTCGGCCTGGGCGCGGCGATCGACTACCTCGACGCCATCGGCATGGACAAGATCCTCGCCCATGAGCACGCGCTGACCGAGTACGCCGTCCAGCGGCTGGCCCAGGTCCCCGACCTGCGGATCATCGGCCCGACCACGGCCGAGGACCGGGGCGCGGCGATCTCCTTCACGCTCGGCGACATCCACCCGCACGACGTGGGCCAGGTCCTCGACGAGCAGGGCATCGCGGTCCGGGTCGGTCACCACTGCGCCCGGCCGGTCTGCCTGCGGTACGGAATTCCCGCGACCACGCGAGCGTCGTTCTACCTGTACTCCACGCCGGCCGAGATCGACGCTCTGGTCGACGGACTGGAGCACGTACGGAACTTCTTCGGCTGACGGGACGAGCGATCGCATGAAGCTGGACTCGATGTACCAGGAAGTCATCCTGGACCACTACAAGAATCCGCACGGGCGGGGCTTGCGGGACGGCGACGCCGAGGTGCACCACGTCAACCCGACGTGCGGCGACGAGATCACCCTTCGCGTGAAGTACGACGGCACGAAGATCGAGGACGTCAGCTACGAGGGCCAGGGCTGTTCCATCAGCCAGGCCTCGGCCTCCGTGCTGAACGAACTCCTCGTCGGCAAGGACCTCGCCGAGGCGCAGAAGATCCAGGAGACCTTCCTGGAGCTGATGCAGTCCAAGGGCCGCATCGAGCCCGACGACGCGATGGAGGAGGTCCTGGAGGACGCGGTCGCGTTCGCGGGCGTCTCCAAGTACCCGGCCCGGGTCAAGTGCGCCCTCCTGAGCTGGATGGCGTGGAAGGACGCGACGGCCCAGGCCCTGGGCGGAGCCGACGCCGAAAGGAAGACGGCATGACCGACACCGCTGAGATGAAGCCGGCCTCGGAGGAGGAGCTCCGCGAGGCCCTGATGGACGTCGTCGACCCCGAGCTGGGCATCGACGTCGTCAACCTGGGCCTGATCTACGGAATCCACGTCGACGACGCCAACATCGCGACCGTCGACATGACCCTGACCTCGGCGGCCTGCCCGCTGACCGACGTCATCGAGGACCAGGCCAAGTCCGCCACCGACGGCCTGGTCAGCGAACTGCGCATCAACTGGGTCTGGATGCCGCCGTGGGGCCCGGACAAGATCACGGACGACGGACGCGAGCAGCTGCGCGCGCTCGGGTTCAACGTCTGACACCTTCCCCGGCACGCGACAAGCGCGGGGGGGGGGGGGGGGGGGGGGGGCGCCCCCGCGTGTTTGTTTCTCTGTGACCGCCTGCTTTCGAGGGGCAGCCTACCCCCCCG